>JAUXCW010000091.1 GCA_030618705.1 Gammaproteobacteria bacterium
GGTTACATAGAGCGCATTAGTATTAACCCGGCGAAGCGCGGTAAAAGCCTGGTCTATACCCCCTATGGGCTTGATTTGATCCTTGACTCCGTTGAATCGGTAAACACACTTGAGTCCGATCTCAGGAAACAGCTGGGCGAGAGTGACTTTGTGGATTTTCGCGCCATATTAAAACAGCTTTTCTTTGCAATGAGTAACGATCACAGATTGGATGACTACGATGCGAGCCTGGTTAAGATCGGCAGCTCACCGAAAGATGCCCAGGAAGCACGGAACCCGCTTATCCTGCCCGAATTACTGCTTTATATCGCATCGATCTGTGAGAATGAGGCGGCTGTGCAGGGCAAGTCGAGAAAGCTGACCCGCAAACTGTCACATAGGTCCGGCGATAGTGGGCTACCGGCAACCTTTGCCCGGGGAAGCATCCGAACCCTCAGCAATACCGCCATTCAGTCCGACATGGTTTTAGCACAGATTCAACAAACTATCGGCGAACAGAAAACCAGCGCCTTGATTGTGCTGCTTGAGCAGTTAGCGGAGGGATTCGGCGCGAATTCTTAATTGGGAATTCTTAACAGGAATGAAAAGGCCGAATGCGTTCGACCTTGGCGGAGCCTACTCGTCGTCACCAACTATCTCGTCAAAAACATCATAGGCTTCGTCAACCATGTCTGAGACTATTGTGCGCGCCGGCTTCATCTCTTTAATAAAACCAACGCCCTGCCCTGCGGCCTCTGTCATAAAGTCCTTAATGCCCCAGTCAAACGCGGACTGTTTCATCTTGGCAAACAACATTAACTGGTAAGGTGCCGGCGCCGGACTGGGTGCACCGGGTTTCGCCCACTCTTCGTGCCACTTGCTTTTCAGAGTTCGCATGGTATATCCGGAAACACAGGATGAGTGCGATGTATCGTCTGACGAGGCTTCTATCAGGCGTTCTTTCATGCGCATATCAACATCGGATTCCCGGCATGGTAGCCATAGGGTTCCCGTCCATACACCCGCCGCACCCAGGGCAATCGCGCCGGCAAGGTGTCGACCTGTGGTGATACCCCCGGCGGCTATAACCAGCTTATCACCCGCAATGGCTTTGACTTGCGGCACGATTGAGAAGGTACCGACATTGCCGGTGTGGCCTGCGGCGTCCATACCCTGGGCAACAATGACGTCAACACCGGCTTCGAGCTCTTTTTTTGCCTGGCGTTGTTTACCGACCAAACCCCAAACCTGCATGCCCCGCTCGTGGGCGGAATCCACAAAGAAGTCGGGATTTCCCAGACCGGATGCGAGGACCGGCACTTTCTCTTCCAGTGCGACCTCGAGTTGTTTCATTGAGACTTCTTTGCTCATCCAGCCCAGGTCGTATAATTCGGGCTCTTTCTTGGGCTCCGGAATCTCAAAGCGCCTGGCAATATCATCGGCATAGGCTTGCTGTTCCGCCGGTATGCCCGCCAACAATTCCGCAACATTCGCTTTTGCCGGTACCGACGCGGGGAAAACCAGGTCGATTCCGAACTTTTTATCACCGATTTTTTCCCGCAACCAGCGAATATTCGCTTCGATTTCGTCCGGTGTGGACTGGGTTTGACCCAGCACCGCAAAGCCACCTGCGTTAATGACTGCGGCAGCAACATCCTTGCAGTGGGTAAAAGCAACGATCGGATACTCGATGCCGAGCGAGTCACACAGCGGGGTTCTCAAGGGATCTTTTCTGGCCAAGGCAGCTCTCCTTCATAAGCAATGGATAGGCAAACCGTACGTTTTTCCTGCAATATCGTCAAGCTCCTTGACAATATTACTGAATAATCGCAACATACTGAAACTTCGAGGGTTCTTCATGTTTGCTGTAATAGCTATGGTCGAGCTTATCGTCAAAACAATCTACGAACGCTGGCTCCGGACCCGGGGCAGCACACCGAGGAGGTGCTTCGTGAGGCGGGTTATTCAGCCGAAGAGATTTCGGCTATTATCGGGTGATCGCTTTCTGGAATCGATTTAGAGGGGACTAACAATGGCAATAGCCGCACTCGAAGGCGTACGCGTTGTCGAACTGGGCGAAGGCGTTTCCGCAGCGTTTTGCGCAAAACTGTTCGGCGACTACGGCGCCGAGGTGATTAAAATCGAAAAACCCGCCGCCGGCGATATCACCCGTCATTGGGGGCCCTACCCCGACGATATTCCCCATCCGGAAAAAAGCGGCACTTTCTTTACGCTCAACACCAACAAGCAGAGCGTCACCCTGGATATCGACACGGCGAAAGGGCGCGAGTTACTGGTTTCGCTAATCTCGCAGGCCGATGTGTTGATTGAAAACAATATGCCCCGGCAGATGAAAGAGTGGGGGCTGGATTATGCATCACTGTCAAAGCTCGCACCCAAGCTGATTATGATTTCCATTACCCCTTTCGGTCAAACCGGCCCCTATGCCAATTGGAAAGCATACGACCTGAATACTTTTCACCTGACAGGCGCGGGCAGTCGATACTGTGGTCGACAGGGTGAAGCGCCGCTGGAACACGGCACCTACTCGGCAGAGTACTATGGCGCGTATGTCGCTGCCACCTGGGGGCTGGCCTCGGTTTTCGCACAAGACGAGACCGGCGGCGAGCACATCGATGTCTCCTGCGCGGAGGCGATCGCCGCAACCTTTGTCGGCGGGCAGAATATTGGCGGATTCGCACAGGACGGCGTGTTTGGGTCGCGTACCGGCGTCGGCATGCCGCTGGCGGCACCAGCCACCATCCTGCCCTGCAAGGACGGTTTTGTCTGGATGCTGGCGCTGGAAGCGGCACAGTGGCACGGCCTGGTCAACGCTATGGGCAATCCCGACTGGGCAAAGCTGGAGATGTTCGACGACATGTTCACCCGCGCGCAAAATTCCGACCTGATCTACTCGATGATGATTGAGTGGACCATGCAGCACAGCAAGCAAGATATCATGGATATGTGCCAGGAAAACAACTGCCCTTCCACGGCGGTCTACGACATCCAGGACGCGGCCGAACATCCGCATATGCAAGATAGAAACTACGTCGTCGAGCTGGAACATCCGGTCATCGGCAGGGTTCGCGACCTTGGAGCCCCGGTGAGGATCCCGGACTGCCCCGGGGGTCCGACAACAGCCGCCCCGCTGCTGGGGCAGGATAACGAAACCATCTACCGCGAAAAGTTGGGTTTGTCAGAGACGCAATACCGGGATTTACAAAGTGCCGGCGTCATCTGACAAGCACCACTGACAAGCCCCTTACTTATCAGGAGAAAACCATGTCAAGAAAGCTTCCTCTTTCCGGCATACGGGTTGCCAACTTCGGCTGGGGCTGGCTGGGGCCGGTGGCGGGGCAAACATTGAGTCGACTGGGCGCCGAGGTTTACAAAATAGAATCCTATGTGCGCGTTGATATCAACCGCACCATCCCGCCCTTTGCCCATGGCCACGATAAAGACCCCAACTGCAGCATACAAAATCACGCCGCCTGGGCGGGTAACGGCAGCGTCACCATAAACCTGAAAAAGCCCGAAGGCCAGCAACTGGCGCGTGAACTGGCAGGCCAGTGTGACCTGGTGCTGGAGAACTTCGGGCCCGGGGTCATGAAAAAGCTCAACCTGGATTATGAACAACTCAAAGCGGTCAACCCCAACTGCCTTTTGATCTCGATGCCGGCGGCGGGACTCATCGGTGCGCTAAAAAATGTACGCACCTACGGCATGAGCCTGAGCAGCATTACCGGGCTCGACAGCATCACCGGCTATAAAGACGGCCCGCCGATTCCGATGGAAAACGCCTATGCCGACCCCCTTGGTGGCATTATCGGCGCTTTTGCCGCGGTGCTGGCGCTAAACTATCGCAAGCGCAACGGCAAAGGCCAACATATCGACTTCTCGCAGCAGGAAGGCGTTATGCAGCTGATGGGGCCGGCCTTTATGGATCTGGCTTTTAATGGCAGAGTGGCAGGCCCCAGGAGCAATCTACACCCGCAGGATGCCGCCGCACCTCACGGCGTTTTTCCCTGCCAGGGTGATGACCGCTGGATCAGCATCGCCGTTGCCGATGACCAGGAATGGGCAAACCTGGTCGCCGCAATGGGCGCTCCTGAATGGGCGCGCAAGCCGCAGTTCGAAACACTGCAGGGCCGCCTCGACAACATCGACCCCTTGCACAGCGCACTGTCAGATTGGACCGGTCAACAAGATGACTATAAGCTGGCCGAAATCCTGCAAAAAGCCGGCGTGGCCGCGGCGCCGGTATTGAATATCAGCGACCTGCTCAGTGATCCTCACTACAAGGCGCGCAATACCTTTGTCGAAGTCGAACACCCGCTGGGGTTCAAAGAGACCGTCTACGGCAACTATGTAAAAACCCAACACGCCGAGGCCCCACTGGCAACCGGCCCGGTCATGGGCCAGGACAACGAGTATGTTTTTAAAGATCTACTACAGATGCCGCAGACCAGGTATGACAAGCTGGTAGCCGACCAGGTAATTTTTTAGGTCACTATTTGGCGATTCAATGAGCGCCTTACAAAACGAAGCCTGTATTGTCGGCATCGGCCAAACACCCTTTCTTCGCGGCACCGACGATGATTGCAGCTCCAGCCTACGGGTGGAGCTACAGGCCTGTGAAGCGGCGATCAAAGATGCCGGATTATCCAATAAGGATATCGACGGCATTCTGCCCTTTTACGGCTTGAGCATTGCAGAGGACCTGGCGGTCAACCTGGGCGTTCGGGACCTTGCCTATCAAGCCACCTCCCACGTCGGCGGCGCAGGCCCCGGCGCCTCCGTGGCAAACGCAGCCAACGCCGTGGTCGCCGGCCTGGCAAACTACGTCATCATTCCCGGTGGCTGGTACGGTTACTCCGGCAGGCGGGTTCGGCAAATCGTGGTCCAGGACGTCAATGCCATGTCGGGGGGCAAAACGGCACGGGATTTTTATTTTCCCTTTGGCCTGACGGCACCGGTCCAGTGGTTCTCCTTTATTGCCCGCCTGCATATGATGGAGTTCGGCACCAAACCCGAGCACCTCGGCGCGGTGGCGGTAGCACAGCGCAAGCACGCACAATTGAACCCCAATGCCTTGTTGCGGGACAAACCACTCGATATGGCGGGCTATCTCGCCTCCCCGATGATCTCCGACCCCTACCGCATGTTCGATTGCTCACTGGAGGCCGATGGCGGCTGTGCCTTTGTTGTCACCACCAAAGAAAGGGCTCGCGATCTGGCGCAAACACCGATTAATATTCTCGGTATCGCGCAGGGCCAGCCTTTCCCCGCAGACGATATTCTCACCCGCGAAGATCCGTTCCACCTGGGCGTCACCGATGCGGCGCCCCGAGCCTTCGGCATGGCGGGCATTGAAGCCAAGGATGTGGATTTTGCCGAAATCTACGATCCGTTTACCTTCCAGGTGATTCAACAGCTGGAAGAGATCGGCTTTTGTGAGCGGGGCAGCGGCGGCGATTTTGTTGCCGACGGAGGCATCGAGCTGGGAGGCAAGCTGCCGGTCAATACCCACGGCGGGCTGCTTTCAGAGGCGCATGTTCTCGGCATGAACCACTACATAGAGGCGGTACAACAACTGCGGGGCAATGCCGGCGAGCGGCAGGTAAAAGACGCAGAGATCGGTATCGTTACCGGTTTTGGTGATTTTGGCGATGGAGCCATTGCAGTACTGGGGCGCTAGACGCGGGAGACCTGATTATGACGAGTACTGACACGACAACAGCCGGCAAAGAAACCAGCAAACCCACGCCTCAAATGGAAGGCACCACTAAAGAGTTTTACGACTTTTGCCAGAAAAAGGAACTACGTTTCCAGTGCTGCAGCAACTGCAAGCAATGGCGCCATGTTCCCCGTCTGATGTGCGCCGAGTGCGGCTCGTGGGAGTGGCAATGGCTGCGCTCTTCCGGGCGCGGCAAGGTGTTCACCTGGACCGTCGTAGAAAGACCCATGCACCCCGATTTTGTGGAGGATGTCCCCTACGCGCCGGTGGTAATCGAGCTTGAGGAGGGCGTGCGCATGGTGAGTTGGCTAAGCAATTGCGACCCCCATGAGATCACCCGCGGGATGCCCGTCGAGGTGGAATTTGACGCGGTATCGGAACAGCTGACCCTGCCTAAATTCAAGAGGAGGAACAACCCACTATGAGCGCAACAGACGACTTCCTGTACGAAAAACAGGGCCCCATAGCCATCATGACATTCAACCGGGCGGATCGAAGCAACTGCTTTACCCCGGAGATGATCGACAGGCTGTACGAGTGCTTTGACGATTTTAACGAGGATCCGGATCTGCGGGTAGCGGTATTCGCCAGCACCGGCGACAAGGCCTGGTGTGCCGGCGGGGACCTGGACGCGATGATACCCGTCATCACTTCCGGGGAGTTCAAAATCAACGAAGACCCCACCAAGCGGGTCTACAGCGATATCTACAAACCGATCATTACCGCCGTTAACGGCTTCGCCACGCTCGAGTTGATACTTGGTGCCGATATGTGTGTGGCCTCCAAAAACGCCAGCTTCGCCCTGGGTGAAGTGCGCTGGGGCATGATCGCCGCCGGCGGCTCACATATCCGCTTGCCGCGGGCCGTACCCTGGAATATATCCATGGAGCTGTTGTTGACCGGTCGCCCCATCGACGCCCAGCGCGCTTACGAGGTCGGCCTGGTCAACCGCCTGGTCGACAAACCGGAAGATGCTCTACCGGTAGCGATGGAGCTGGCAAAAATTGTCGCTGAAAATGCGCCGCTCGCCGTGCAGACCTCCAAGGAGATTGCCGTGCGCGCCTGGGAGCATGAAAAGGCCTTTGTGCTGGAAAACGCCCTGTTCCAGAGGGTGAGAACATCGGAAGATGCCCAGGAGGGACCCCGCTCCTATATTGAGAAACGCCCGGCGGTGTTTAAGGGGCGTTAAGCAACAGCTTATCAATTGTAGAATGGCGCTGGGATCCGTAAAACCATAGACTTACTGGATTCCAGCCTGCGCTGGAATGACGAAACTACGCGTTTCTGGAAAGGGCGCGTATTCCAGCGCAAGATAATACCGTCACTTCCCGTCCTCGGCTCCCAGTGATGGTAAGATACAGACTACAAAGTCGGGCAAAGCACAGAGGTGGACTATGGCAACACAAGAACCGCAATTGGGAGATATCCCCAGCAGTGAATTGCGCTGGGTAGGTAAGCAGGTCCAGCGTATTGAAGACCCTGAGCTGGTCACCGGTCGCGTCGAATTTATCGATAATGTTACGCTGCCCGATATGCTCCACGGCGCCATTCTTCACAGCCCTCACGCCCATGCGCGCATAATAAGTATCGATACCTCTGAGGCCGAAAAACTGCCCGGGGTTGCCGCGGTCATCACCGGCAAAGAGATTCTCGACTGGACCGAGCCCTCCGGCGGTTTCCCCGAGGGCACCGGCGCCTACTGCATCGCAACCGACAAGGCCAGCTATGTGGGTGAGCCCCTGGCTGCAGTCGCGGCGAGCAGCCGCCACATCGCCGAGGACGCCCTTGAACTAATCGATATCGAGTTTGAAGTCCTGGCACCGGTTGTCGACCCCTTTAAAGCCATGGAGCCGAACAGCCCCCTGGTGATTGAGGCCGTGGGCAGCAATATCGCCATGCAGAGAAAATTCACCTGGGGGGAAGTCGACCAGGCTTTCGCCGATGCCGACCATGTATTTAAAGACAAATTCCGCTGGAACCGGGTCGGCGCCAACCCCATGGAAACCTTCGGCTGCATCTGCCAGTGGGACCCGCTGAAAAATGATCTCACCGTGCGCGGCAGTATCCAGTCGCCACGCCTCACAGCACTGGCTACCGCCGGGGTATTAAGGCTCCCTTCCAACAAGGTTCGCCTGATCAGCCATCATCACGGCGGCAGCTTTGGCGGCAAAGGCAACCCTCGCGGCATTAATATTACCAGCCTGCTGTCGCGCAAAGCCGGCGGGCGCCCGGTGAAATGGATCGAGGATCGCTCGGAGTATTTGACCAGCGGCGGCGGCCAGGCATGGGATCGCTTTTATGAGGTGGAACTGGCGGTAATGAACGACGGTCGGTTCACCGGCCTGCGGGTAAAACTGCTCGACGATGTCGGCGCCAGCGGTGAAAACTATGGCGCAATCGGTGCCGGCAAACCACTGGCGGCATTCACTGGCTGCTACACAATTCCGGTCGCCTCCTATGATGTCACCATCACACTCAGCAACAAATTGCCGACCAGCGCTTATCGAGGCATGGGGCCACCACCACACTTTTTTGTCCTGGAGCAAATAGTCGATATCGCGGCGCGAAGCCTCGGCATCGATACCGCCGAGATTCGGCGGCGCAACTATATCCAACCGGACCAGTTCCCCTACACCATTCCCAGCGGCAACGAATACGACAGCGGCAACTATGAGGCGGCGCTGGATAAACTGCTCAGCTCGTCGGATTACCAGGCGTTGCGAAAACAACAGGCCGAAGCGAGAAAAGAAGGGCGTTATTTGGGTATCGGCATCGCCAACACCGTTGAGCCCGGCGTATTCGACTGGAACTCCTACGCGATCATCGGCATGCCGGGTATCGGTGTCGCGGAGGGGATCACTGTTTCCCTCGATGTATACGGCAAGATCACCGCGCGGGTCGGATTCACCATGGAAGGACAGGGCCAGTACACACTGGTAGCCCAGGTGCTGGCCGACTACTTCGGCACCGACATGAGCGATGTCACGGTTATCCCGCTGGATACCCTGTCGGCGCCACCGGCATTCGGCCCCGGCGGCAGTCGACTGGGCGTTGCCATCACCGGCGCCACCATGAATGCGGCGAAAAAACTCAAAACGAAACTGATCGCCATCGCCGCCGGCTTGTTGCAGACAACACCGGAAAAGGTGGAACTTCTCGACGGCAAACTGCAAATCATCGGCATGCCCGAAGCGCAAATGCCACTGGCCGACGTCGCGGGTGTCGCGCTTTCCCGTAGCGACCTGTTACCGCCAGGCATGGAGATGGGCCTTGAAGCCACCAGTGTTTGGACTGCACAGGATCGCAACCCCGCCGATGACCAGGGACGGGCAAAAAGTTACCTGACCGCTGCCAACGCTGTCCACCTGGTACTTATCGAACTGGATATAGACACCGGTTTCGTCAAAATCCTCAAATACGTTATCGCCGACGATTGCGGCACACGGCTAAATCCCGCAACAGTCGAGGGAATGATACAGGGAGGTGTCGCGCAGGGAGTCGGCGCCGCATTAATGGAAGAGTACCCCTATAACGCCGAAGGACAGCCACTGGCGGGCACCTTTATGGACTACCTGCTGCCGACGATTCATGAAGTGCCCATAGCGGAAAAGCATGTTCTGGTGACACCCTCCCCCGTCTCTCCACTGGGAGCCAAAGGCTGCGGGGAAGGCGCCATCCACACAACACCCGCTGCGGTCATGTGTGCCGTCAACGATGCACTGACACCCTTTGAACTCATAGCCAGGGAAGTTCCCGCATCACCCAACAGGCTATGGACACTGCTGCAAACAAAAAAATAGGGACTGCCTGTTGCTGTCAAACACATTTATAAAAACACTCCATCCCCCGGCGGAGCCAGGGCCCCGAAGCAATGAGAGACAAAGAACAGCAAGCCATACAGGGCTTCGATACCGACTATGCGGGTAAACGTGCCGAGTGCGACGGCGGCGGGTTTATCGAAGGCACTCATATGGCCGGGAGACAGGAATTCACCGGTAACCTGACCGGTGATTATACCGAGCAAGGGAACCCGCCCTGGCGCTGGTACCTGATGACCGAACTCGAGAAAAAACCGCCGCAGTGGGAACACGAAGCGGTCTGGTGCTTAAAGGGAAACCTGTACTTGATCGATTAAGCTGAAGTCGTTGCGACCCGCCCTGGGTCCGGCAGGGATAAAACGACAAGGGTGAACGCCTAACTCATCTTTCGATTCCACTGACCCGGGCACCATGGGGGGTATCGGCAAATAACCAGGCTCTGGGCTTATGTAGAGCCCTACATAATCGCGATTATTGGTCTTATTAGGGCGATTTTACCATGGTTCTATTTTAACGCTTCTCTGCAGCCCCGTAACCATACGGCCTGTGGCGATGGTTAGGAATTTACGAGGGAATGGTCACAAAACCCGATCTATCAGCCCTTTTGCCTGGGTGTCTGCCAGGGCCAGCAGCCCTCAACTTCCAGATGGATGGTAAACACCAATACCGTGCGGATAAGCACCACCAGGCCAAGACTCGCGACACCCGTGATCGTGTCGGTAACTATTACTGTGCGAATGATATCGCCAGCCACCAGAAACTCCAGTCCCACCAGCATGGCGCGGCCCATCTCGCGTCGAAAATTATGGTAAAGATCTATATGCGAAGAGAGCATATTTCGCCTGATATAGCGCAGGCTGGCGCCGCCCATGCCCAGGACGATTATGACGACCCCGATAACCTCAACGGCGTAGCCTGTGAAAATGATTCCATTCAGGAAGCTCATACTGGTCATCGTCGGGGAAACCTCACTCGGGTATTGGCGCAATCCAGGCTGAATTCGCTTTACACAAGCTTCGATACTATTATGGGATGCGACATTGGTACAGCGCTAAAAGTAACTCAGGGGACAAATCGAGATGGGTAATGACTGGTTCAGGAAGAGTTCCCACGAGGTATTGCAAAAGCTCGAAACCGATGTTGACAGTGGCCTCTCTGCTGCGACGGCCGCAAAGCGCCTTGAGACACAGGGCCCCAACGAACTGGCCGAGGCTGAGAAGCAGTCGACGCTAGGTCTGTTAATCGAGCAGTTCAAGAACCCCTTGCTTATTATCCTGCTGGTGGGCGCAGCTGTTTCCCTCTACGCGGACCATGCTGTCGATGCCATCGCGATCACGGTGATTGTAGTGATCAATGCGCTGATCAGCTTTGCCCAGGAGTACAACGCCCGTAAGTCCATGGACGCCCTGAAAGATATGGCGGCACCTGACGCCCTGGTGCGCCGCGA
>JAUXCW010000166.1 GCA_030618705.1 Gammaproteobacteria bacterium
GAATCGCTGGCTGCTTCTATCTGTGCCCGCATGGCGGCGCTGGTCTTGGCACGGATGGCATATTCGATGCCTTCGTCATCGCAATGCTGGATGATTTTTGTTTGATAGCCTGCGGCATCGATACGCAGGGCCTTCAGGGCACAGCCTTCCGGTAACGACTGTTGGCATTGCTTGATAAATGCCAGATTATCCTGGGCGGGCGGTACATTACCTTTACGGAAATCCACGGACACAACCTGACCGGTTTCCGCAATATACCCCAGGGTACCCTCTCTTGATGCTTTGCATCAATTCACCTTGTGTCCCACCATCGGCATAAAGCCTTTGTTTTTGTTGTACGTCCATTCTGCATCCGTTTTATTCGCGACAATTTCTGTGGCGTCGATATCCAGCGTCAATTTTTTGCAGCGGTGCAGGACTGATTGCAGCAGGGCTTTATTCACCTTTACCCAGGCATCCTGGATTTGCGGCTGGTTTCCCATTCGCCTGAGCCAATCTCCAAGCGTGGTCACCTGGGGAAGTTTGTTGAGACCCAATACGGTGCGCAGCGCCTCATCATCCTGAATGTGGCGAATATCGTCCAGGTGGAAGCTGCCTTCGTGCTGCATCAGGATGAGGGTCTTGATGAATTCCGAGGGCTTATACCTCCGATAGCTGTTGGGCAAGGGAAAGTGCTGATCAATGCGCTCGGCTAGACTCAGGGAGTCCATTAATTGATCAATGGCCAGCAAGCCGGCTCGGGAAGTCAGTAAATCGTTCGTGGTATCGAGCTTGTAGGGTAGAATGGTCGTAAGCCTTGAGTTGTGCACCCATTGGGTGATGGAGAGTTTCGTCGCTATCCATTATACAGCCAAGGCTTTCTACGTTTTGGGAATTCCTATCTGGGGATTAGGGACTACGCAGTCTATTGATAAAACCGGATAAATCTCTAATATACCAGGGTTCATAAAGAGGATGACACTATGCGAGCCCAGACGCTTTTTACCGCCCTTATCGCCTTCCCGCTGTTGTTTGCTTGCCAGACTAATGCAGGCAAGGATACCAACACCCCGCCACCCCTCACCACCACCAACCTGGAAGAGGTCTGCAGCCACGAATGGCTTTTGCGCTCGCTCGAGCGCGATGGCAAGGAGATAAAACTGCTGCTGGACGGCAAGATAACATTCCAGTGCACCACGGATGGCAAGGTGGCAGGCACAGCCGGGGTCAACCAGTACAACGGCAGTTTCAAACTGCAGGGAGAGCAAACAATCGAGTGGGGCAGCAGCTCTTTTGCCATGACCATGATGGCCGGCCCCGATGCGCTTATGACACAGGAAAAGCGCTACATGGATTCTCTACCGAAAACACAAAAGCTGGGTATGGACGGCGAACACCTGGTGCTGAGCTCGGATGACAACAGCGTGGTGCTGCGCTTTACCGACCGTAGCAAGTAAATCCCGAAACCCGCACTCCTCGCGCCGATGGAAGTAAACTAAGCCGGTAATAACTGGCCCTGTAAACCGCGACCGAAGACCTCGCGCGCATAGTCGACGCGACCGTCGACCGAGTTGTGCAAGCCCGCCACACGGTCGACCTGATCGAGGCGTGAGGCCAGGCCAGACTGGTTGGCAATCTGGATGGCCAGGCCAGGCCGGGCATTGAGCTCGAGGATCAACGGGCCTCGTTCCCGGTCGATGACCACATCGACGCCGAGATAACCCAGCCCGGTCATTTCATAACAGCCCGCGCCGAGCCGCAGGATTTCGGCCCAGTGCGGCACCTGTAGCTCTTCGAAGCTCTGCTGGGTATCCGGGTGCTGCGCCACCAGCTTGCCTTTTTGCACCGCGAACAGGCTCTGCCCCTCGGCCAGGTCGATACCGACCCCCACCGCGCCCTGGTGCAAATTTGCCTTGCCGTCCGAGTCATGGGTGGAGCAGCGCATCATCGCCATTACCGGATAACCACGATAGACCACCACGCGAATATCGGGCACACCCTCGTAGCTGTAGCGGGAAAGGTGATCGTCAAAATTGACCAGCGCCTCCACCATGGCGACATCCAGCCTGCCACCGAGGCTGTACAAACCACTGAGAATATTGGAAACGTGGCGTTCGGCATCGCGAATGGAAAGATCCACTCCGGAGGGTTTGATGTAACGCCCCTTGTCCCGCGACACGACAACCAGAATACCCTTGCCACCGCTGCCCTGGGCCGGCTTGATCACGAACTGTCGGGTCAGGCCCAGGCGCTTGCGCAGGTTTTTCACTTCAAACTGGTGGGAGATAGTGCCTATCAGTTTCGGCACCGCCATGCCGTAGTCCTCGGCCAGCAGCTTGGTCTTGAGCTTGTCATCGACCAGCGGGTACAGCTTGCGCTCGTTCCAGCGCCCGATCACCTCGACATTGCGCCGGTTCATGCCCAGCATACCCAGCTGCTTCAAGCGACGGGGCGATATCAACATCTATCCGGTATCCCGCATATGGCGGAAACGATACAACTCGGTGAGGCGGTAACCGCTATACTGGCCCAGGATCAGGATCACGCCCAACACCACCAGCAGCAGCTCGGGGAAATTAAACGTCAGATGCGCCACCACCGGCATGACCATCACCAGGTAACACGCCACCGACACCAGCAGGCTGCCGCCGCCCTGGATAAGCACTTCGTGGGCGCCGTCTTCCTCCCACAGGATCGACATGCGCTCGATGGTCCACGCCAGTATGATGGTCGGGAAGAAGGTTACCATCATGGCCTGGTCGAGGCCGAGTTTATAACTGAAGACGCTGAACGCCGCCATGATGGCGACCACCACAATGACCACGGCGGAGACCCTCGCCACCAGCAACAAGTTGAGATAACTGAGGTAAAAGCGGATCCACAGCCCTATCCCCACCACCAGCAAGAAGATCACCAGGCCGGTGAGCAAGGTGGTCTGGATAAAGGCCAGCGCGATCAGGATGGGCATAAACGTGCCCGAGGTGGGAATACCGATGATCACGCGCAGGAACACCACCACCAGGGCCCCGATGGGCACCAGCAACAATTGCTTGAACACGCCCTGCTGTTCCACCGGCAGCGCGTAGATAGAAAAGTCGATCAGCGCGGCGCGCTCATCCCGATTCTCCATCATCACGATGGAGCGGGTCGGCAGGGTGTTTTTCATGATGGCAAACTCGACCCGGGAGTTTTTACCGCCCACCACATCGAGCATGGACACGCCTCCACGCTGCCACATATAAAAGTTTTCCGGCAGCCCCTGCTTGCCGTTCTTGGGATTGAACTGCACCCAGAGTTTGCCGTCATAGATTTCTATCAGGGTGCTGGTGCGCTGACGGCGCCGGCCGTGCTCGAGGTAAATGCCGCGAACGATGCGGGCGTGAATTTCGGCCAGCGCCAACACATCCATCGCCACCCGGGTGGATGAACGGGACTGCTCACCCAGCAGGAACGCGGCATCCTGCAGGAAGGAGTCCTCATCCTTGTGCAATTGCTGAAGTAACAAACGGGTAAAACTCACCGGATCGGCGGATTGCTCCCTGAGGGACTCGACCAGGCGTTCCGCGGCATCCTTGTAACCGGGGTCCAGCACCGGCTTTTCCAGTGCTTGGGTCGGCGGCGCCTCGTCGGGTCGGTTCTTGCCCTTATAGACCTGGAGCTTGTAATACAGGCTCGGCGGGCGGACCACTTTGCGGCGCGACCACACTGCCCGGGTCTGGTCGCCTTCCTCTATCAGGGAAAAGCCGAAACCCGAGGAGGCAAAGTATTCGTCGAGTACAACCCAGTTATTGTGCGGATCCGGCAGGGCGAGGGAGACTTCCACCGGCCCGTCACTGGGCTCGAAGGTGATTTTGGACTCCAGGGTCCATACCTCTTTGGATTCCCCTGGTAACAAGGGAAAGCCCAGCGCCACCATTTTGTAGACAGTGAAGCCTATGCCAATGGCGATCAGCAGCAGGGCGACGAGATAAACCTGTTGGCGGGAAGACATAGGCCCGATGAGCGCCCCTGTTAGATGACTGGAAAGAGCTGTATCCGGTAACTACCAGCAACCATACCTGCCATACCGCCACAAGCGCAATGGCTAATGCCGCCTACCGAACGATCAACTGCCTTGAAACATCGACCACCGCGTTATCGGTGAGGAAATTCCTGCCGATCAGCACCGGGAATTCAAACTCCGAGCGATTGCTGAGTGTCACCTCCACCACCTCCTCGATCTTGCCGATGCGCAAACCCAGTGTCACCACGTACCGTCGCTGCGGGTCGAAGCCATGGCGCTTGATGAGTACCCGGCGGGCAACCGGTCGCTCGACCACCACGGGCTCCTGCCCGTTTTCAGGATTGAACGCGAAGCGCACCCAGGGTTTGCCGTCGCGCTCGAATTCCACTATCTCCTCGGCGTGAATAGAGGAGGTTTTGGCACCGGTGTCGATACGGGCCTTGGCTTTGACCTCCTTACCCACAAGGGTGACATACTCTACCCCGCCGATGACCTCCAGCTCCTGACCGGGTGCTTTTTTGCAGGGCAGCGGCGCAGGTGCGGGCACGATCACTTTTTCAGGCTCGGGGCACACGCAGGGCTCGGGCTCCGGGCAGGAAACCACTTCCGCCGGCGTGGGCGGTACTGGCGGGACGTTTTCAGGTTCCTGCTGGAACATACTACAGCCGCTCAATAACACCGTGGCAGCAATGGCTATAACAATACGCAACACATATTCCTCTGGGCGGCCCTTTCATGGCGACCCCTTGAAGGCCACCCTTGCTGGTAAAATCCGCAGTTTACTGGCTTTTCTCGACCATGAAATCGACCGCCACCTGAATCTCTTCCTCACTGCAATCCATACACAAGCCCTTGGCAGGCATGCCGTTCAAGCCGTTGATCGCATGCTCGTACAGCGAGTCGTTGCCCTGGGCGATGCGCTCGGCCCAGGCCGCGGTATCGCCAATTTTTGGCGCGCCACCGGCCCCGGTGCCATGACAGGCCGTGCAGGCCGTATTGTAGACATCCTCTCCCGAGCGCGGCTCACCGCTACCTGCGGAGGCCACGGCTGACGTGGCCACATCGCCGCAATCTTCACCCTGGACACAGACCTGGCCTACTGGCTTGATACGCTGCTCTATTTCGTCTTCGATAGAATCGGCCACCGCAGGTGCTGAAACCAGCAACATCGCCATCGCTACTCGAATAAACCAACTAGTCACTGTGAAATCCTCGTTGTATCTTCACTACAATAGTGTCTGCGATGATATCCGCAATCGCAGGGCGCGCAATTATAGCCGCTAACAGCCCCGACTTAAACCTGGCCGGAATTCCGGGAATCCCGGCACACCGTGGCAATCGCCTCACTCACATAGGCGATATTGTCATCGCTGAGCCCAGCGACGTTGATCCGGCTGGAATCAACCATATATATGCTGAATTCGCGTCTCAGACTCGCTATGGAATCAGGGCTGATCCCAAGAAACGAGAACATGCCGCATTCGCGGGCAATAAAGCTGAAATCTCCCGCCCCGGCGGAAGCCAGACTATCCACCAGGCGAGTACGCAAGTCGTTGATTCGCTTGCGCATGGTGGCCACTTCAGCCTCCCATTGAGCCCGCAGGCCCATATCCGACAGTATTGTCGCCACGACCGCTGCACCGTGATCCGGGGGCATGGACCAGATACCCCGGGTTGCACTACATACCTGGCTGATCGCATTATTGACCTGCCCGGAGTCCCTCGCCACCACGGTCAAGCTGCCGGTACGATCCCGGTACAGGCCAAAATTCTTGGAACAGGAGCTGGCGACAAGCATCTCGGGCACCCGGGACGCAAGCAAGCGCAAGCCGGCAACGTCCTCCTCTATGCCCTCGCCGAAGCCCTGGTAGGCCAGATCGACGAAGGGCAGCAGGTCCCGCTGCAGAGCCAGCTCCGCCAGCACCTGCCATTGCTCCAGATCGAGGTCGGCCCCACAGGGGTTGTGACAGCAACCGTGCAGCAACAGCACATCCCCCGCTTCCGCGAGTCGCAAGGTCTCCAGCATCGCATCGAAGGAGATGACCTTATTGACGCTGTCATAGTAAGGATATTGTACGATCTCCATACCGGCCGAGCCCAGCAAGGGAATGTGGTTGGCCCAGGTGGGGTCACTCACCCATATCTTCGCGCCGGGACGGGCGCGCCGGATCAACTCGGCCCCTGCCCGCAATGCGCCACAGCCGCCCGGGGTTTGTATCGTGGCCGCTCGACTGCCGGCCAGCACCGGGTGCGCCGGCCCTAATATCATCACCTGCATCAGCCGATTGAAGTCCTCCAGGCCCGCCGGACCGATATAGGCCTTGGTTTGTTGCCGCTCCAGCAACAGGGCCTCTGCCGCTTTGACACTGTCCAGCACCGGTGTGTTTCCCGCGTCATCTTTATAGACGCCCACGCCCAGATCCACCTTGCGTGGGTTGGTATCGTTGCCAAAGGCTGACATCAGGCCGAGGATGGGATCTGGCTCCATCGCCTTCAAGTTATTGAACATAAGCTGCACCAAAAGTGAATTGCCAGATTCGAGCACGGCATTATCCGACAGAGTCCCCGCAAACACCAATATTGGACAGCCGAATGACCGGCAGGTACCATTGGCGCCCGTTTTGTTGTTCACAAACGGCTTTTCTCAGCGCCCGTAGCTCAGCTGGATAGAGTAGTGGCTTCCGAAGCCATTGGTCGCAGGTTCGAATCCTGCCGGGCGCGCCATGTACAAGCCACTCCGGCAGAGTGGCTTTTCAGTGCGCCAGGCAACAATTCGAACCGAAGTTCGACAAACGACTTCAGTCGTTTGGACGCCAACGGCGCCCCACCGGGGTGGAAACAGTCCGTGCATGAGCGCGTCCAGACTGTTTCCATCAATCCTGCCGGGCGCGCCATGTACAAGCCACTCTAGCAGAGTGGCTTTCCAGTGCGCCCGGTAACAATTCGAACCGGGGGTCGACAAATTGATTTTTCAATTTGGACACCAGCGAGTGCCCCATAGGGGTAGAAACAGCCCGTGCGTATGCACGATCAGGCCGTTTCTATCAATCCTGCCGGGCGCGCCAGATTCGAACCATCTCTTCGATATTGCCGATCCTCCTGCGTACCGCAATATGGTGTCCCGCCCCGGGAGAAAAGCGTAATGCTCGTTTCTTGGTGCAGGGATAAATGAATCTTCATTTTACTCCCCACGCCGCTTACAGTAACGTGAACAGGTCAGTGAATCCATCGCGCACAAGGAAGAAAAGGCCATGTCCGACTTCAAACAACTCGGCAAAGAAGATGTCATGTTTCTCGCGGGCGAGGCCGACAATGTATACCAGCACACCGCCGGGCTGGTATTGCTCGACAGCAGCACCAACCCGGATTTCGACTTCGACTATTT
>JAUXCW010000371.1 GCA_030618705.1 Gammaproteobacteria bacterium
GTCTGGCGGCGTACATATTCAACAGGGGCCTGGTCGGCCTGCAGGCGGCTGATCTCGATGTAGTAGCCGTGCACCCGGTTATAACCGACCTTGAGTGTGCTCAATCCGCTGCGTTTTCGTTCCCTGGCCTCCAGTTCGACAAGAAAACCAGTCGCGTTGCCGTCGAGGGCACGCAGCTCGTCCAGCTCCGGGTCATAGCCCTCAGCGATAACGCCGCCATCGCGTATCACCATGGGCGGATTGTCTTTGATCGCCCTGGCCAGCAGCTCGGCCATAGCGGGAAATACCCCGGCTTGTTGTGCCAGTTGCCGGATGTGCTCGCTCTGACGGGTTTCGAGCCGGCCCTGCAATGTCGGTAACTGGTTGAGCGAGAGATTCAGTCGGGCCAGGTCCCGTGGTCGGGCTGAACGCAGTGCCACCCGGGCCAGGACTCGCTCCATATCGCCCATCGCCTGCAGGGTATCCTGTACATCTGTGTAGCGGACATCCTCCAGTAGCTCACCGATAGCTGTTTGTCGCGCCAGGAGCAGCGGGCGATGTCGCAGGGGCCGATTGAGCCAGCGGCGCAGTAAACGGCTGCCCATGGGGGTGCGAGTTTTGTCCATCACCCACATCAGTGTGTGTTCATCGCCGCCGCCAAGGTTCAGGTCCAGCTCCAGGTTGCGCCGGGTGGCCGCGTCCATGCTCAGGCTCTCGTCGCTGCTTTCCGCAAAGAGGGCGCGAATATGGGGCAGGGCAGTGCGCTGGGTCTCTTGCACATATTGGAGTAAACAGCCTGCGGCCTGCAGGGCGATGGGCAGGTTCTCACAGCCAAAACCCTGTAAATCCCTGGTGCCGAACTGCTCATTCAGTATGCGGTGGGCGCTTTCACTGTCAAATTCCCAGGGAGGCCGACGGCGCTTGCCGGGACTATTGCTCACCAGCGATTCTGCAATGGTATATTCGTTATACAGAACTTCCGCCGGGGACAGGCGCTGTAACTCGCCGAATAACTCCTCTTCCGAACAGGCCTGGGAGACCACGAAGCGGCCGCTGGTGATGTCCAGGCTGGCAATGCCGTAAACCGTGTTGTCGGCATGGAGGGCGACCAGTAAGTTATCCCGCCGTTCTTCCAGTAAGGATTCATCGCTGATTGTGCCGGGGGTAACCACCCGTACCACTTTTCGCTCCACCGGGCCCTTGCTGGTCTGCGGGTCGCCGATCTGTTCACATATCGCCACGGATACGCCCCTGCGAACCAGTCTGGCAAGATAGCCGTCGGCACTATGGTAGGGGATGCCCGCCATGGGAATCGGCTGTCCGGCCGATTTACCGCGGGATGTCAGTGTTATATCCAGCAGCTCGGATGCGCGCCGGGCATCATCGTAAAACAACTCATAAAAGTCCCCCATACGATAAAACACCAGTTCCTCCGGGTGTTCCGCCTTGATGGCGAGATATTGCCGCATCATGGGAGTGTGCTGCGCTTGTGAGGCTTGCTTGTCGTCGGTCATTTGCTGAAAAATACTTTGCGGGCTGTGGGAGGGGATTGTAATTCAAAGTGGCGCCACAGGTGAAACCCGGTAACGGCTGAATTCGGGCGCGTTGACAAGGGGGGAAATTATAGAGGCGGATCTTCGAGGGTATTAGTCGTATTGCTTTCGATAGTAACTGTGATAATCCCCACTGCGGACCCGTTGACACCAGTCGCGGTTTTCGAGATACCACTGGACGGTATGTTTGATGCCGGTGCGGAAATTGTATTCAGGTTTCCAGCCCAGTTGCCGGCGAATCTTTCCTGAGTCGATCGCATAGCGACGATCGTGACCCGGACGGTCTTTGATAAATCGAATTAGCTCTCGACAGGGTAGATCACCAGGCTGTAGTTCATCCAGACTGTCACAGATCAGGTGTACGATATCGATATTGTGCCACTCATTTCCTCCCCCTATGTTGTAAACCTGCCCCTGCTCGCCTTTCTCAAGGACCGCTTCGATACCACTACAGTGATCTTCAACATATAACCAGTCCCTCACATTCAGGCCGTCACCGTAGATGGGTATGGGCTTTCCATCCAGGGCATTCAGAATGACCAACGGAATCAGTTTTTCCGGAAACTGGTATGGGCCGTAATTATTGGAGCAGTTAGTGGTCAGCACCGGCAAACCATAGGTATGAAACCAGGCGCGAACCAGGTGGTCGGAGGAGGCTTTGGATGCCGAATACGGGCTATTGGGCGCGTAGGGAGTGAGCTCGGTGAAGGCAGGATCGTCGGGCTCCAGAGACCCATACACCTCATCCGTCGATACATGGAGAAAAAGGCAACTGGAGCTGTCTCCGCTCCAGGCTTTGCGCGCCGCTTCCAGCAGGCTGAGTGTGCCCTGTACATTGGTCTGGACAAACGCTTCCGGGCCGAGAATCGATCGGTCGACGTGGGATTCGGCCGCAAAATTAACAACCGTATCTATATGCTCATTATCAAACAAACCGCTCACAAACTCCTGGTCACAAATATCGCCACGGACAAACCGGTAGTTGGCCAGGTGCTCTACCGTCTCCAGGTTTTCGAGATTACCCGCATAGGTCAGCGCATCCAGGTTGATCACCTTGTCTAGCGGGTGGTTTTTTAGCCAGTAGTGGATAAAATTGGAGCCAATAAATCCCGCACCGCCGGTGACAAGCAATGTTCTCATAAAGCGCTACCTTTCATTTGCTTCAGCATACTGAGTAAACTCATGCGCCAGTGCGGGTTACTTTCGGCGAGCAGGGGGCGTATTTTCTCCTTGTTCAATACGGAGTAATGCGGGCGAACCGCGGGCGTAGGATACTCACTGCTCGGGATTGGCAGTAGTTCACGCGTCTTGATTGAATATCCAAGCTCCCGCGCGAACTCGATGGCCTGCAGGGCAAAGTCATACCACGAGGCCACCCCTTCGTTGGTGTAGTGAAATGTTCCGCTACAATCTGCCTCTATGAGTGCCTGCATGGCTTTGGCTATATCTTTTGTCCAGGATGGCGTGCC
>JAUXCW010000055.1 GCA_030618705.1 Gammaproteobacteria bacterium
GCAATCGAAGATTGCCCTGTGGCAAACCGATAAACACCGTAGATCTCAAGAGAGAATCTACCTATCGGAGGAAAAAGCTCAAGAATACATACGATTCTTATTGATTATCCCTACGAAAACGATCGTACCAGAGTCTATCGGTAAAAACCCTACCCATTTGGGTAGTAAACGCAATTATTTTGGGAGAATTGGAAAAAAATTGGCCTACAGGCTAAAAAGCTAGATCGGAATACCGTCGATAAGCGTGCGCGGGGCCTTGCTTTTGATAATACCCTGCACCAATTCCAGAGCGGTTTTGTCGCAGGGTGGCAGGTCAATATCGGTCTGGCCGAGGGGCTCGACCCGCTCGCCCCATTTAAACAGGTGGGCGCACCAGCTAAGTCCGCCGCCGAAGGCGGGCATCAGCACATGGTTATGGGGCTTCACCCGCCCCTCTTCCACGGCCTCGACCAGGGCGACCGGAGCGGTCGCGGCCGACATATTGCCGTAGCGGTGAATATTGACGAACATTTTATCGGCGGGTACGGATGAGCGCTTGGCGACCGCCTCGATAATACGAAGATTGGCCTGGTGCGGCACCACCAGGTCGATATCGGCAATGCCCATGCCACTCTTTTGTAAAACGTCTGCACTGGCCTTGACCATCCCGGTCACCGCACGTTTGAAGATTTCCTGCCCCTCGAACTCCCAGTTGGAGTTACCCAACTGCATACCCTGCAGCGCATATTTCATGCCCCAGCCGTGAACGCTGAGAATATCCCGCACCTCACCGTAGCAGCCCAGCTCCTCGCCCAGTAAACCCTCTTCCCCGTCACCGGCCTCCAGGTAGAATGCCGCCGCACCATCGCCGAATAACACCGCGACATTGCGGTTTTCCCAGTCCATGATGGGCGAGATCACCTCGGCGCCGATGACCAGGGCGCTTTTGACGACGCCGGTTTTAATCATCGCCGTGGCTGTACTGAATGCGTACATAGCACTGGTACAGGCGGTATTGACATCCATGCTGGCGGCATTGCCGGCGCCCAGCAATTGCTGCACCCGGGAGGCCACGTTGGGACAGAGCTGGTCCGGGGTGGTGCTGCCGAACACGATGAGCTCGACATCCCCGGGGGTTTTACCGGCCGCCGCCAGGGCGCGGGCAGCGGCGACATAGCCGAGCTCCGATACCGGCACATGGGAAATGCGCCTCTCCACCATGCCGGTGCGGCTTTGAATCCACTGGTCATCGGTATCGAGGAAAGTCGCCAGGTCCTGGTTGCTCAATACGGCAGGCGGCAGGCACTTCGCCCACCCGGTAATTGCTGCACACGTCATGCTCATCCCCTCGATTTGCTGCGCATTGTAGCAGTAACGGGATTCGGCTTCAGCTTCAGCTTCAATAGGAAACACCGCTATATTAGAAACCCATGAATTATTGAAGTCTAATATAAAGCGGAGTAAGATAGGCGGTCGCACACCATGGGATTGCATGCGAAATGACACTCGATTTTTCCCAGATGGCCCTGCGGGCGCAGGAAGCGGAAGACCTGCTGAAGCGCATGGCCAATAAAAACCGGCTGATGATTCTCTGCGTCCTCGCGGAGCAGGGCGAGATGTCCGTGGGTCAGCTCAACGAGCGGGTTCCGTTATCACAATCGGCGCTCTCCCAGCACCTGTCGATATTGCGCGAGGCCGGGCTGGCGGAGACACGACGCGAGTCCCAGACTATCTTCTACCGTCTCAGCGACAAGCGGGCGGAAACCGTCCTCGAATCCTTGCATAAAGTCTTCTGCGAAACCTGATCCATGAATAGCCCCTTTAACAAGCTACTCCTGTCCACCATGAACGGCGGTGTACCGATCGCGATATTCATCATCGCGCTGGCCGCCGGCGCGCTCGCCCTGCAGTTCACGGCGCGGGAAGAAGAACCGCAAATCGTCGTGCCGATGGTCGATGTCCTGGTGCAGGCCCCGGGCCTGAGCGCAAAACAGGTTGAACGCCAGGTCACCACCCCGGTGGAAAAACTGCTGTCCCAGATACCCGGGGTAGAAAACGTCTACTCCTCCTCCATGACCGGGCAGTCCGCCGTCACCCTGCGCTTTTACGTCGGTGAGGATCGGGAGGACTCCATCCTCAACACCTATAACAAGCTCTATTCCAACCAGGACCGAATCCCGGGGGTAGTCAGCGACTGGCTGGTACGCCCGGTGGAAGTCGATGACGTACCGATTATGTTACTGGCGCTCTGGGCGGATACACCCGAGCGCTACACGGATTTCGAATTGCGCCGCCTGGCCGAGGAAGTGGCAACCTACCTGCAGGGCATTCCCCGCACCAGCGAGGTCAACGTGGTCGGCGGTCGCCCGCGCACCATCCGCATCCTGATCGACGCCCAGGGTATGGCGGCCCGCAAAACCACATCGTCGGATATCGTCAGCGCCTTGCAGGTATCCAACGTACTGCTGAACACCGGGCAATGGGCGTTCAACAACGAGTCCATCGTGCTCGAGAGCGGCGATTTTGTCCGCAGCGTGGACGAGCTCGATACCTTCGTGGTCAATGTCATCGACGGCACGCCGGTCTACCTCTCGGACGTGGCCACCATCGTCGACGGCCCGGCGGAGCCGGATTACTACACCTGGATCGACTTCGCCCCCGGTCACCCGGCCTATGAGTCCGGCAACGACGGCTACCCCATGGTCAGCATCAGCGTCGCCAAGCAACGGGGCAGCAATGCCGTCACCGTGGCGCGGGATGTGCATGAACTACTCCAGCACCTGGACCAGGATGTCCTGCCCGCGGATATTCATGTCGAAGTGATGCGCGACTACGGCCAGACTGCCAATGAAAAGGTCAACAACCTGGCCTCCAGCCTCGGCTTCGCAGTGATCACCGTGGTGATCTTTATCGGCGTATTCCTCGGCTGGCGGCCGGCACTGGTGGTGGGGCTGGCCGTCCCCATCTGCTACGGCGTCACCCTCGCCCTGGATATGGCCTTCGGCTACACCATCAACCGCGTCACCCTGTTTGCCCTGATCCTGTCGCTGGGATTGCTGGTGGATGACCCGATCACCGGGGTCGACAATATCTCCCGCTATATCAAGGACGGGACCGGCGATTTCAAGGAGCGCATCGTCGCCGCCATGGCGGAAATTCGCGTTCCCCTGCTGATGTCTACCGTGACCATTGTGCTGGCGTTTATACCCCTGGCATTTATCACCGGGATGATGGGTCCGTACATGGCGCCCATGGCCTTCAACGTGCCGGTGAGCGTCATCACCAGCACCGTGGTCGCCTTCCTGGTCACCCCCTGGCTCACCAGCAAGCTACTCAAACCCGGCAAGGCCATCGAGGAGGAGACATCGTCGAGCATGCAGGGGGCCTATGAGCGCATGATCGGCCCGCTTCTCGATGACCGCCGTAAGGGCAAACTGGTGTTGTGGCTGGTGCTGGGCCTGTTTATCGGCGCAGCCCTGTTGCCCGTTATGCGGCTGGTGCCGTTAAAGTTGCTGCCCTTCGACAACAAGAACGAAATCCAGATTGTCATCGATATGCCCGAGAGCAGCAGCCTGGAAAATACCGCCGCCCTGGCGCGACGGGTTTCGGCCCAGGTCAGCCAGGTCCCTGAAATTCGCGCCGTCGCGGCCTATGTCGGCACCCCCTCGCCCATCGATTTCAACGGCATGGTACGGCGCTACTACCAACGCATCGGGCCGCACATGGCCGATCTGCGCCTGACCACGATAGATAAATCCGAGCGAGCTCACCAATCCCACGGCGTGGTACTGCGACTGCGTGAACTGCTGGCGCCACTCAATCGCGACGGGGTCAAGATCAAGGTGGTCGAGGTACCCCCGGGGCCGCCGGTACTCAGCACCCTGGTCGCGGAATTGTACGGCGAGCGATTGACCAGCTACGAGACCCAGCGGCAAGCGGCGGTGGGGCTCATGGAGCGGCTGGCGCGGGAGCCCCATGTGGTCGAAATCGATTCCACAGTGGAACACGACCAACAACGCTGGCGTTTCATCACCGACAAACAAAAAGCGGCGCTGTCCGGCATATCCACCGACGATATCAGCAACACGCTGACCATGGCCAATCACGGCTATCGCGCAGGCTTCCTGCAGTTGCCCAGGGAGGCGGTTCCCCTGCCTATCGAGCTGCGACTGGCCCCCGAGGAGCGGGTGTCGGAAAACGATTTTCTGCGACTGCAAGTCAAGGGTCGCTCCGGCATCGTGCAGCAGAGCACCGCCCAGGGGCTCGACAGCGCGCCACAACCGCTGGTACCGCTGGGTGAACTGGGCCGCTTTGAAAAGAGCCTGGCCGACAAGGCTATCCACCACAAGGACCTGGAACCGGTGGTCTATGTCATGGCCGAGTTGTCAGGGCGCACCCCGGCAGAAGTCATCGCCGATGTCGCCGCCGACCTCGATACCGGGGATACCGCCACCGGGGATACCGACAGCACCGGGATCAGCGACTGGCAGCAACGCAACTTCCTGGCCAGTGGCGCAGGGGATAGCTGGTCCCTGCCCGAGGGCGTCTCGGTACTGTGGACCGGCGAGGGTGAGTGGAAGATTACCGTCGACGTTTTCAGGGATATGGGCCTGGCCTTTGCCTTCGCCCTGACCGCCATCTTTTTCGTCTTGCGCATACAAACCGCCTCCACCGCCCTGTCACTGATAATCATGTCGGCGATACCGCTCACTATTATCGGTATCATGCCGGGATTCTGGCTGCTCAATCAATTCGGCGAGCGAGTGATTGCCGGCGCACCGGACCCGATCTTGTTCACCGCCACCGCCATGATCGGCATGATAGCGCTGGCCGGGATCGTCGTGCGCAATTCCCTTATCCTGGTGGAATTTATCACCCAGGCTCGCGACCATGGGCTGCCCCTGCGCGATGCGCTGGTGCAAGCCGGTGCGGTACGCATGCGGCCGGTGTTGCTGACCGCGGGCACGACCCTGCTGGGCAACCTGATCATCACCCTGGATCCGGTCTTTAGCGGCCTCGCCCTCGCCATCATCTTCGGCATCATCGCCTCTACCCTGTTTACTTTAATCGTGGTGCCGGTGGTTTACATGCTGGTGTTCGATACCGCGGAGGACAACGAGAGTTCAAGCCATGACTAGTCCTGTAAAAAAGTTCCTGCTACCCATTGGCGCTATCGCCGGCCTGCTGTTGATGGTCGCCTGGATGGCCGGCCTGTTCAGCGACAAGCTCGAGCCCGGCCTGAACCCCGCCGCCGAATACAGTGCCGAAAACGCCGTGGCCGCCACTATCAGCGAAATTTCAATCACCGAGCCCGTGCCTGCCTCGGTGGAAGCCAAGCAAGCCACGATTATTTCCTCGCGCATCCTGGCGCGCATCAACAAAATCCATGTTCGCGCCGGTGATTCGGTGACCCAGGGCCAGGTACTGCTGGAGCTGGAGAAAAAGGATTTACAAGCCCGCACGCAACAATCCGCGGAGCAAATGCGTGCGATATCCGCCCGCCTCAAGGAAGCACGCCAGACCCTGGCCAGGGTTGAGGAGCTCTATAAGAAAAAGCTGGTGGCGAGGGCGGATCTCGATAAGGCGCGGGCAAACCACGACGCACTCAAAGCGGAAATGGCCGGGGCGCGACAGGCCAACGAAGAGGCCGAGGCGGCACTGGATTTCAGCGAGATTCGCGCACCTATCGACGGCCGCGTGGTCGATCGCTTCGCCGAACCCGGCGACACGGCCTCACCGGGCAACAAATTGCTGTCTCTCTACAATCCCCTGACCTTGCGGGTAGAAGCCCAGGTGCGGGAACAATTGGCATTATCCCTGGAGGAGGGCCAGGAGCTCGAGGTAGAGATACCCGCTCTCGAACAAACCTTGACGGCCGTTATCGAGGAGCGGGTACCCGCCGCCGATCCCGGCTCGCGCAGCTTCCTGGTAAAAGCCAGGCTGCCCTTCAGCGGCCAACTATTACCCGGCATGTATGCCCGCTTGTTGGTGCCGGCGGGTAAGGAGCAGCAACTGCTGATACCCGGGGACCGCGTGGTGCAGGTGGGGCAGCTCAACCTGGTATGGGTGTTACAGGACGGCCAGGCCTATCGCCGTTTTGTACGTATCGGCAAACGCGTGCCGCCGGACCAGATAGAAGTGCTTGCCGGCCTGGCCGAGGGCGATCAGGTATTGCCGGTACAGGCGGACTAGAAAAAATTGTAGCTAAGCTGCAAGGCCACACTCCTCGGCCGATCAAGAACACCGTAGTAGGTACCTTTAAAGTCGGGAATGTTCCATACCGGCGTATTGGTGGAACCAAAAGGTACAGCGTTGCCTGCGGAATAGGTCGTGGTGTCAGTCAGGTTTTTACCGATCAAGGCCAGCTCCCATCGGCCATCGGCCTGTGTCAACGCGATGCGAGCGTTAAGTTTCCAGTAGCCGTCCTGCACCACGCTCGGGTCGAGGTCGGCGGAAAGGAAATAGTCATCCAGGTAGTTGGCATCCAGGGTGAACAACATGTCCAGCTTGCCGGTGATGTGGGCGGTATAGGTGCCACTCAAGGCCGCGGTCCACCGCGGTGCATAATTGACTGTCTCTCCCGATAAATCGTTGATACAACCGGCAGAATCACCGGTATCGACAATCTGTTGTGCCAACTGCGGGTTATTACAAGGGGCGCCGTCGTAATCGTCGTATTTATAGTCGAGCCAGGCCAGGGAACCGGAGAAGACGAAATCCCGGGTAATCTGCCAGCGACCATCCAGCTCCACGCCGCGGGTGGTCGCCTCGGCGGCGTTGTTGACGTTAAAACCCGCAACCCCGTCAAAGGAGCTGACCTGCAGATCCTCGAACCGGGTGTTGAACACAGCAATATTGAGGTTGCCGCGGCCTCCCATCAGGCTCATCTTGGAACCGATCTCATAACTGTATGCGGTTTCCGGCCCGTACTCCAGGCTGGCCAAATCGTTGCCATTGGAATGAATGGAGTCATAGCCGCCGCCTTTAAAGCCCTTGATGGCGGACACATAGGTCATGATATCGTCACTGACATTCCACTCCAGCGCCAGCATCGGCGACCAGTCGTTCTCCGAGCGCTCCGGGCTGGCTTCATAGGGTACCGTGTTCAAACGTGCTTTCCAGACCTGGTCCAGCGCGAGTGGGTTCATTGCAGCGCCGTTGAAATCAGTGACAGACACAGAACGATCCAGTTGTTTCTTTTCATAGGTATAACGCAGGCCGAACTTTAAACGCAGGGCATCGGTAAACAAGAAATTACCCTGGAAAAAAGCCGATGCGGTTTGTGCCAGCTGATCAAAATTCTGCTGCCGAAACCCGTCTGCGCCGATTGTCCCCGCTATCGGCACCAGTGTTGAAAACTGAAAGCCGATCGGCTGCTTGATATCGAGATGGGCTCGTTGAAAATACAGGCCGGCAATATAATCAAATCGGGATCCTGCCGGCGACACCAGGCGGAATTCCTGGCTCCACTGGGAGAAAGCTTCCGATCCGTCTGTGGCATTGATGATATTGGACGGCGTGAAATCGAGATCAGAGTTTGAGTCCAGTTGGTAAGCTGTATAGCCCGTGATCGATGCCAGGGTATGCTCCCCAAGCATATAATCGAGCTGTAGCAGAAAATTATCTATGGTAGATTCAGCATCCAGCGTGTTGTTACCTATCGGACCGCTGTTGCCGAAATTGGTCTTGAAGTCCTGTCGCGCATCGATGCCGGTAAGGTGCGGGGGCACCAGCTCTCCGGTACTGTCTTCTGTCTGGGACTTCTGGATAATTTCATAGGGAGCGCCTTCCGCCTTGCCCTGGGTTCGCTCCAGTTTGAAATACCCGCTCAGCTTGTCGGAAGGGTCAAACGCCAGCCCAATGCGTATACCGTAATCTGTCGATGCAGGGCCATCCTTGCCGTCGAACTCGTTCTTTACCCAGCCATCCTGGCCCGAGCCGTAAAGGGAAAGTCGAGCCGCGACCTTATCGCCGAGACTGCCGTTGATATAGCCTTGCAATTGGCGCTGATTTTCTGTGCCGTAAAGCACTGAAACACGAGCAGAAAAATCATAGCCGGGCCTGTTGCTGTTGATGCTGACGGCGCCTGCCGACGTATTTTTGCCGAACAGGATTGACTGGGGGCCCTTCAGGACTTCGACGCGAGCAAGGTCGAACAGGGGCGCGGTCGTCTGGCGCGCACGCCCCATATAGATACCGTCTTTAAAGGTGCCAACGGATTGCTCGAATCCGGCATTGGCACCGGAGCCAATGCCGCGAATGTAGACGACGTTGGATATCGGCGTGGTAACCTGGTAAAAGTTGGGAACGTACTGGGACAACTGCTGCAGGTTTTTCAGGTCGGCCGTGGCGATTTTGTCACCGGAAATAACGCTCACAGCAATGGGTACATCCTGCAGACTCTCTGCACGCTTTTGTGCGGTAACGATGACCTCTTCGAGTATAAAGGGATAGTCATCGACCTGCGCCCGGAGCGAATCAGCCGCCAGGGCGGTGTGGAGGACCGCAGTAATAGCCAGTAAATTGCGAGGGGCTTGAATCAAAGTTATTTTACTTATTTTCATGTGCCTCAAAGTCCAAGACAAGGGGCTTCAACTACCCTAACCATATCTCGACATAGAGAATAAAGCCATTGGCCGCAGAAACTGTCTCTGATGGCGCTTCAGCCAGTCCATCTGCCTGTCTGTCTGGTAGACAATTTCACCTATTGCCTCGTCGGTATTTGCAGCTGGGCCGGTACAAGCAGGGGGAAATTTTGTAGAATACGGCGCTTACCCAGATGGTGCAGAGAACCCTATGCAATATACGGAAATGACCTCGATTCCCGGGAAATTGAAACAGTACCTGAAAGCCGCCACGGCCAAGAGCGAGAAGAATGTTACCCAGCTTCCGGAATCAGGCGTGGTTCTGCGTAAGCAGAAAGCCGATGCAAGCAAACTCTCAAGCTACAATAGCGTGTGCGGCTTCCCAAATGGCCCAAATCTGCCGCTGTGCTACCCCTTCGTCCTGGCGTTCCCCCTGCATATGGAGTTGATGACCGGTAGCAGCTTCCCCTTCTCGCTTCTGGGCCTTGTCCATGTGCGCAACGATATTATCCAGCACAGACCCATCGCCGCCGCCGAGACCCTGGATATTTATTGCCGTACGGGCTCGCTGTTTGCCGCCGACAAGGGCCTGGAATTTGAAATTATTACCGAGGTACGCTCCGGTGACGAAACCGTATGGGAGAGTACCGGCACCATGCTGTGCCGCTGCAAGGTTCCCGCAGGCGTCACCCCCACCCCGGAAAAGATAGACCTCTCCGCCGATTACCAGGCTACAGAAAAATGGCAGGTGGCCTCTGATACCGGTCGCCGCTATGCAAAAGCCTCAGGGGACAGCAACCCAATCCACCTTTATCCACTCACCGCCAAATTGCTCGGCTTCCCAAGACATATTGCCCACGGTATGTGGATCAAGGCACGCTGCATTGCAGAGCTTGAATCAAAATACGGTGCTTTTGAAGGGAAAACCGGGGTACAGGTGCAGTTCAAGACGCCCATGCATCTTCCGGCAAACGTATGCTTTTCGCATACCCCGGTGGACAATGGGTATTGCTTCAGGGTGGCGGATAAAAATGATGAAAAGCCCCACCTTGCCGGTAGAGTCCGGATTTTTTAACCATCACGCTAGCCCGGCCTTCCGGACGGGGGCTACCTAGTCCGCATCCAGAAACACATAGTTTCGTCATTCCAGCGCAGGCTGGAATCCAGTAGGTCTTTGATTCTATGGATCCCAGCCTCCGCTGGGATACGCGTCCTCTCCAGAAACTGGCGTTTCCGGATGGACACTATCTAACCCAGATCGGCGAACTCCAGGCCCGCTCCTGGAGGGTTTTGTGCAGGTCGGCGCGCGGTTCGACACCTTCCCTCAATGCGTCCCAGGTGGACCAGCGACAGCTGGGATTTTCCAGCACCCGCACATAGTAGAAAGCGTCTACCCCGGCCTCGTATTCCGGATCTTGCCACAGGGTCAGCATTTCGCTATCCCCGATATCCACGCTAATGGAGCAGTCGGCGAGATTAACCACCGCGCCGTTGTCCGGGCAACGGTGTGTCGCCGGGTCTGGCGCCAGGCCATCGGAACAGGCGACATCGTAAACCTTTTCCACGGCCTCGCCATTTTTGACATAGCCCTTGATGACCTGCATGCGCTGTAACGGTGTCCCCCTCGGGTCGCGTGATGCCCACACGATAAAGGCCGGCACCTTGCCCCCGGCCATCAATTCACCGCCCATGGCCACGCCCTGGGTATAGGCGTTGGCAAGCAACTCGCTGCCCTCAAGAATATCCGGGGCAAAGTCGGTGCCGGCAAAAAAGCGCACTTTGATGCGCGGGCCGGTAGTGGCAAACGTCTCCTTGCGCCGGAGTGCACTATAGATGGCCTCACGGGTATTTTCCTCCGCCCAGACCCCGGTGACGCCGGAGGCGCTCCAGGTTTCGAATCCGCTGCCGCCGATATAGTTTCTACCCTCGACTTCTGTCAGGTTCCCAGGAGCCACCATGCGCACGACTGCACCGTACAGGAGCGATACCGGCACCGAGCCCCGGCCCACGGGTTCGCCATCGAGAATGCCGGCCTTGGAAAAGAAGGTGGATTCGTCGTCGGTGGTGGCCGCCACATGGGTATCGCTGGCGCCGACCAGGCCAAACTGGAAGGGGTTGGTGATGCCCCCGGCTTGCAGGGCGAGCCCGTTCTGCAGTGCCTGGCGCACGTAGCTACCGTTGGGCTCACTGGGCAGGTCGGTGCCCACGCGCAGAGAATAAATCTCGAAATCCGCCCATTCGTCGTTGGGGGAAAGCAGGGGATGGGTGTCCGAAGTGCCTTTGATCTGGGTGACTTCCACCAGTGGCTCATTGCGCAGGCGCCGTCGTGCGTAGGCGTCATCCAGTGGATTGCCCGCCCAGTCCACCAGCTTGAACATCTGCCCGTTGGAGCCGTTCGAGTTGTGAGGGATGGCCAGGCTCTCTATGCCCTGGTCCCGCAGCGCGTCCATCCAATCCCACAGGCCCTCGGGATTCTGCGAATTCAGGCGTGAAAAGGGAACGGCCGGCAGTTTTTCGCCGCCCTGGAAGATGACATTGCGATGCAGGTTGCCGCGGTCGTCACTGGCTGTGGTGTACTCGTAAGCGACAAAGGTAGTGAACTTGCCGGGGTCGTTGAATTGCACGGCGGCCTCGATCGTGTCAAGCCAGGCGCCGCGGATGACGTCGGTTACCAGTTCACCGTCGATAGTGCCGTCCTGAATGCCCCGTACCGTTTCGGGTATGAAGCTGGCGAAATTACCCACCCGTTGCAGGATACTGGTGATGCCCATATTGTCGGGATCGTTGATATCGTGAATAGGCCTGGCCACGGCGTATTTAGAGAATTCGGTGCTGGTATCGGCCGCTTCCTTGACCAGGCCAAGAAACATGGCGTGGTCGGTCACCGCATAAAAATCCAGTGGCGTGCGCAACTGGACCTCATAGCCACTGGGGTGTGTGATGGCCTCACCCCTGGCGTAGCGATAGGCGTCGTAGGGTGTAGCCGTGGTGCCGAAGGAGTAGGCGTCGAAGGAGTACTCGGTGTGCACGTGCAGATCGCCGAAGTAGGCGTTGCGGTACGGATTGGGCGCAGGGGGCGACAAGTCCAGCAGATCGGTGACGGGGGGCAACTGTGTGTTGCCTTTGCTTACCCCCTCGCCACCAAAGTCATTGGCTTGTTCCGACAGTGATTTATCACCGCCGCAGGCAGTCAGTAAAAACAGAGGAAGAAAAAACGCGGCATATCTCAGCGGCCGCGAGCCTGCTGTGTGTATATTCATTATGAGGGTATCTTCTTCATTGTATTTAACTACTCGTGTTTAGAGTTTCAGTACCTGGAAATAACTGAAGGGATACAGCCGTATCGCAAGCTAAGCACGCCATTGAACAACATTTTTATGCACAGCACTACACCCGGGACTAATAGCCACGTTTATCGAGATATTGGTGGGGTTCATTCGAACATCTCGCAGAGCCCGCTTAACGACAGCCCCGCCTGCCCCAAGGTGGGTTCTGCCAGGTCGGCTTCCGCCTGCTGGATAAGCGCCTCCATTTTCACCAGTTCGCTTTCGCTCAACGCTCCTTCACTGCGCGCCCCGGCGAGGGCCCCGTGGGTCTGGGCGACCAGGACACGGAGGTGGCGGATGTCCATCTCCAAAGACCGGGAGAACCGCAGCGTGTTCGCGACCCTCGCCGCAGCCGCACAGGAAGCGTCGCGCACCACCAGGTCTTGCCTGACGGGTTTGTAGCGAGATATCCCTCCGATCAGGGGCGGCACGCGACCCGGCAACAGCGCACGGGTGATCGCACGGCGGACCGGAGAATTTGCGAAGTAGAAGCCGCCATCCGGGCCGATGGTGCTTACGGCGATCGACTCCTCTCTCCCCTCGGTAAAATAGCGCAGCTCTCCCGTGTCGCGATCCAGCAGGCCGGCTCCTACCTTGAAGGGCAATTCGATACCCTGGAATCGGTAGCCCCCGGCGGCACCGATGGCGATTCCATTGGGCGTGATGGTGGCCGTCGTCGTGTTGAAATTGATGCGGCCTCCCGTCTCGGGATACCCGTCCAGCCCGGCCCGCCAGACAATCTCGCCATAGGTGCCGTGGTCTATCACCTTGAGAATCGTGCTCTTGGTAACCACATAGAGTTCACCGTTGTCCGAGGAGACCGCGACCGATGCGGCAATCTGCTCGCCGATGTCCAGCCGCCAGACTTCCTGCAGATCGCTATCGAGCACGATCAGCTTATTCGAGCTGTCCGAAACCACCACGCGACTGCCGTCAGCCTTAACGCTGGGTGTCGAGCCCGTCCCGCCCCGGAATGTCTTGAAGCCACCAATCTCGAACCGGTACTGGCCCGAACCATCGGGACGAAGATCCAGCGCGTAGATAGCGCCGAGCTCCGAAAATCCGTCCTCCACTCCGTCGTCCGCATCCGGCGCGGTAGCTGCGATAAAGAGCCGACCGGTATTGGAATCGATGGCATAAAAGTTGGATACCTTGAGTCCGCCACCGAAGATGACATTGATCATCCGGGTAAAGCGGCCGGTTCCCGATCGGGTTCGACCGAAGGCCTTCTCCATCTCCCGGTCCACAATCTGCAGGAATCGCGCCGAGGGGAGCTGTTTCACCGGCGGTGTGGGCGCGCCGGGCAGCTGATAGGGCTTTGCAAGGAGCGAGCGTCCGCTACGCCGGTCCAGCACGTAGATCATGCCGTCCACCGTCAATGCCGTCAGTGCGTCAGCCTGCGGGTGGTAGTTCATCCCCCAGCAATGCGTCAGGTCCCGGCCGCCCTCCTTCAATTGGGGGACTTCGAGTCCGCTATCGACTTCCCAGATGATCACGCCATCGGGCCGTACCGCCCAGGCCTTGTCGTAACTGCAGTGGTATACGATCTGCTGGCCGGGACGGTCGGGGTCATCCAGGATCAGCGGAGCCCCTCCACCATAGGGCCAGTTGATGGCCCAACGCCGCGTCCCGGTCTCGGCGTCGAGGGACACCAGTGTCACCCCCTCGGCATTGGGTGTCGGACTGAAATAGAGATTTCCTTCATTGTCGAATGTTGGTCCCTCGGGTACGAACAGTGCTTCTTCGGCGACCCAGTCGAACTCGACCATCGGAGCCGCCACGGTATACACCTCATCGGTGTTGCCCGGATCACCATGCATCGTATGGAAGGTGTCGGGCAGCGGAACCGCGGGATAACTCGTGGTGACGGCGCGAGGACCTTGCGGCGCCCATGAGGTCTTGGGGGGTTCCGGGAAGGGGCGCAGTTCTGGAACAGGAAGTAGAAACTGTAGATAGAGGTAGGCAGCAACGACAGTGGCAAACACGACGAGAATGAGGGCCAGCAGTACCTTCAGAAGTGTCTTCCAGACCGGAGCTATCATTTCAATTCCGATGAAGAAAGCTCCAGCAATCTGCGCGCGATAATCAGCTGCTGGATTTGCTGGGTACCTTCAAAAATATCGAGAATTTTTGAATCCCTGGCCCACTTCTCCAGTAATTCGTCCTCGGTATA
>JAUXCW010000125.1 GCA_030618705.1 Gammaproteobacteria bacterium
AAGACCGATAGGAGCAAGACCGATAGGAGCAAGACCGATAAGACAAGGCTTCACTATTTGATTTGCCGTTGGCAAGGGATCGGGGCTTCCAGCCCCCTCCATCGGCATCACTAAAATAAGTGCCATTCGGATTAATTGACTGTCTCATCCGCCAGCCTCGACCAGAGGCAGTTGCCGCCGCTCTTGTCACCGACCAGCTCCAGCATCTGCTCATGGGCAGCCAGCTCCGCGGCACTCGCCGCAATGACGGGTAAACGGCAGCGATCCTCCGGCAGGCGCCGCAGCTCGTTGGCCGATCCTCCACCGTCCCCCGACATATCGCCCTGCCCGCCCAGCGCCAGGTCGGTCTGTCCCGACGTCATCGCAACGTAGACATCCGCGAGAATCTCCGCATCGAGCAGTGCGCCGTGGAGGTCCCGCTGGGTATTGTCGACACCGTAGCGACCGCACAGGGCATCGAGATTATTGCGCCGCCCGGGGTGCAGTTGACGAGCCATCACCAGGGTATCGATAACCGAGCAAATCTCCTCCACCCCGGGGTTGGAGGCCCGCAGCAAGGCCATTTCGTGGTCGATAAACCCGATATCGAAGGGCGCATTATGAATGACCAACTGGGCGCCAGAGATAAACTCGATAAATTCATCGGCTATCTGGGCAAATGCCGGCTTATCGACCAGGAACTCATTGGTAATGCCATGCACCTCGATCGCGCCGGCATCGATCTGGCGTGCGGGATTGATATACTGGTGATAGGTTCGGCCACTGAGTCGCCTGTTGATCATTTCAACACAGCCGATTTCGATAATGCGGTGACCCTGCTCCGGCTCCAGCCCGGTGGTCTCGGTATCAAGAACGATTTGTCTCACGCGCTGCGCTCCGTCCGGCCCGGAATACCCTGGTTGGCGAGTTGGTCTGCCCGCTCGTTATCCGGGTGGCCGCTGTGCCCCTTCACCCAGTGCCAAACGACTTCATGGCGGGCCGCCTCGAGGTCGAGTTCACGCCAGAGATCTTCATTTTTAACCGGTTTTTTCGCCGCTGTCCGCCAGCCCCTGCGCTTCCAGTTGGCCATCCACTCCGTGATGCCCTTGCGTACATACTGCGAGTCCGTGTAGAGCTCGACCCGGGACGGATTTTTCAAGGTCTGCAGGGCTTTGATCGCCGCCAGTAATTCCATGCGGTTATTGGTGGTATGGGATTCTCCACCGCAAAGCGTCTTCTCGTGCTTACCCGAACGCAGCAAAACCCCCCACCCCCCCGGGCCAGGATTACCCTTGCAGGCACCATCTGTATATATTTCAATATGTTGCATTTATTTCCTAATGTATAGTCTTTGATGTATGAATGCTCGAACCGGCAGCGCCCAGGGGGACCATCTCCGGCCTCCATACCCGCCAGCGGGGCTTCTGCGGGGTCAGCCCCACCACTTGCTTGTGTGCCTCGATCAGGTAAACACCGCCGAAAGGCAGGGAATGGCGCTCCGCGTGGCTCCACAGCTTACCGAATCGACCCAGTGTTGCCGGGGCCTGTACCGGTAACTGGTGAAACGTCTGCCGGACCTCGCTCACGCGCATATCCAGCAGTGAAAGCCAATCTATCATGCGCCGGGTGCTGATCATATGCCCGCGCCAGGGACTGCCGCGGTAGCTACCAAGGGCTCGTGTGCGCAGTCCGAACAGGCTCCAGGGATTAATGCAGAGTATCAGTAGGTGGCCACGGGGCATCAGAACCCGGTGCGCCTCTCGCAATATCTGGTGCGGATGTCGGCTGAACTCCAGTACGTGGTGTAACACCACGGCGTCGACACTGTCATTTTCCAGGGGCAGGGCCTCGAAACGCGATATCGCACCGCTACGGCCCGGGTTTTCCATCGAAGTCGACAGTTGGAAGCGATGACGTATTTTACTGGCCGCGGTCAGGTCCTGCTGGACCAGCGCACTCAACTGCAGCAAATAATAGCCGAAGACCGAATCCAGCCGCTGCTCCAATAGCTCGGTTTCCCGGGCCAGCAATAGTTTGCCCAGCGCGGAACCAAACCATTCCTCCAGTGCGGGCCGGTAGGCATAGGCTTCGTCATCTTGTGGGTACGACATGTCTTTTCCCCTCCGAGGCTGTGCCAGGTGACTATAGTGACCGGGCGCATCCGGCGTGCTCGGGATATTATCTCTGTCCCGCTGGTTTTGCGCAGGACCGATTAGGGTACAATAGGCGTATTCGGCAACGGTTTTCAAGTCATCCCATGGTAAATATCAAGGAAATCCCCGCTTTCAGCGACAATTACATCTGGTTGATACACGATTCCAGCGAGGCCTGGGTAGTCGATCCCGGCGATAGCCAGGTCGTTATCGCCGCACTCGCTGAAATCGACATGCCTCTGGCCGGCATTCTGGTTACCCACCATCATTTCGACCATGTCGGCGGCATCGATGACCTCGTCCATATCTATCAGCCACGAGTCATCGGCCCGCAAAATCCAGCCATAGGGCATATAGACCAGCGGGTCACCGGAGGAGACCGGGTCAGGGTTTGCGGTCTTGAATTCGAGGTGCTCGAAGTGCCTGGCCATACCCTGGATCACATCGCCTATATTGCCAGGAAGCACCAACCCCCTCTGCTGTTTTGCGGCGACACCCTGTTTGCCGGCGGTTGTGGTCGGGTATTTGAAGGCAGCCCGCCCATGATGCATGATTCGCTGCAACTACTGGCCGCGCTGCCCGCCGATACGCGAGTGTATTGTGCCCACGAGTACACCCTTGCCAACCTGGCCTTTGCCGCCGCAGTGGAGCCCGGCAACGTTTCCCTGGCTCAGCGGATACAAAGAGACCAGGCTCAACGTCAACGCCAGCTTCCCACTGTGCCTTCCACCGTGGGCGAAGAACTGCAAACCAACCCCTTCCTGCGCTGCGACAAGCCCGAGGTGGTGGCGGCCGCCGAGGCCCGAACCGGCAGGAAAATGGAACACACGGCCGAGGTTTTCACCGATATCCGGCAGTGGAAAAACGACTTTTAAACTCTGTCTTCTCATGTCTTGTGCTATTCAACAGGCCTTGACCGCATCAACGGCTATTTCTAGACTTTATACACTCGATTCATGCAGCACAGAAAGCAGGAGCACATACCTTGCGAGCAGGGCCTGAAAACAACAATAAATCGTCACAAACTTACTGGACATCAGTGCTGCGGCCCGCCCTCACCGGGCTCGCACTGGCCAGCCTGGGCGCCTGTAGCCAGATTCCGCAACAACAAGAGGGCCCCGACCCCTCCCTCGCAGACAGCGAGATCGAAACGATTGCGCCAATCGTGGATGAGACCCCGGTCACATTCACGCCAGAATCCCCTGTCTTTGAGCCGGGTACAGTGTTCACCCCCGCAATCCTGTATTGCACTCCCGACCCCGACCTGGCGTGGCTCGACTCCGGTTACAGCGATATCTGGTCGCGTATTCGCGCGGGTTTCAGCCTGGACCTGGACAACGATAACCCGCGCATCCAGGCGGAGCTGAATTGGTTCGGCCAGCACCAGAATTACATCGACCGGGTGGTACAGCGAGCGAGCTTGTACCTGTACCACGTGGTCGACGAACTGGAGCGCAACGACGTCCCGCTGGAAATGGCTCTGCTGCCCATCGTCGAAAGCGCCTACGACCCCTTCGCCTACTCCCACGGGCGAGCCTCGGGTATGTGGCAATTCATCCCCGGCACCGGCAAGATGTACGGCCTCAAGCAAAACTGGTGGTATGACGGGCGCCGCGATATTCGCGCCTCCACTGCAGCGGCCATTCAATACCTCAGCGAGCTGGCCAAACGTTACGATGGCGACTGGGAACTGGCGCTGGCGGCATACAACGCCGGCCAGGGCAATGTCGATCGCGCCATACGGCGCAATAAAAAGCAGGGTAAAGCCACTGACTTCTGGTCCCTGCAACTGCCGCGGGAAACCCGCGCCTACGTACCGCGGCTTCTCGCGGTGGCAAAAATTGTGGCCGACCCGGAAGCCTATAACGTACGGCTCGAACCGGTCGCCAACCAGCCCTACTTCCACGCTGTCAATATCGGCAGTCAGATCGACCTCGCCGAGGCCGCCCGGCTGGCGACGGTAAGCATGGAGGATTTGTACCGACTCAATCCGGGATTCAACCGTTGGGCGACCGACCCCAGGGGCCCCTTTGAACTCCTGCTACCGGTGGCGAATGCCGACCCCTTCACCGAAAAACTCGCTGAACTCGACAGCAGCGAGCGCGTCTTATGGCAGCAATACAAGGTGGTATCCGGCGACAACCTGGGCTCCATCGCCCTGCGACACAAGACCAACGTTAGTGCCATAAAACGCGCCAACCAGCTGTCCGGCAACACCATTAGAATTGGACAAACCTTGATAATTCCCGGTCCCTCGGAGGGAGCCGAGCACTACAGTCTCAGCTTCGACCAGCGCGTCGCCCGCACCCAGGCCAGCCCCGGGAGCAAGCAGGGCCGAGACAGGGTCAACTATGAGGTGAAGCGCGGCGACTCATTCTGGAAGATAGCGCGAAAGTTTAATGTCAGCATCAAGCAGGTCGCCAAGTGGAACGGCATGTCACCCAAAGACCCTCTTAAACCGGGCATGAAATTAGCCGTCTGGACCGATAGCGCCAGCGCCGGCCAAACGCGCAGCAGCAGTAATCCGCTTCCCGCGCAGCATATTCGCAAGATCGGTTATACCGTGCGCCGAGGTGACTCCCTAGCTCGTATTGCCTCGAGGTTTAACCTCAAGTTGAACGACATCCTCAAATGGAACCCCCTCGACCGACCGGAACACCTCCGCCCCGGCCAGAACCTCACGCTCTACATCGATGTCACCAATGTAAATTAGCACCTTCTGTGATACAGTTTTGCCACTACTAACACAGCGACCAGACAGCGCTCTTTTCGATAGCCTGGTAGCCCATCGTGCGCGCCGGACATAAGCAATAATGACCGCTTACTTTATTCGACGATTGCTGCTCGTCATCCCCACATTTATTGGTATCACCCTGCTGGTATTCGCCGTCACCCGGGTAGTGCCCGGGGGACCCATCGAACGCATGATGACCGAAGCCATGTTAGCGGCGGGCGAGTCCGCGACAGTACAAACGGACACTCGCAGCGGCAGCACCCTGTCTGAGGAGCAGCTAGAGGAACTCAAGGCCTACTACGGTTTTGACCAGCCCACCCTACCGGCCTATTTCACCTGGCTGGGCAAGGTGGTAAGGTTGGATCTCGGAACGTCCACCCGCTACCAGGACCCGGTATGGGATATTATTGCCGAGCGCTTCCCGGTTTCGATCTTCTACGGCGTGACAACCCTGATCATCACCTATGTGGTGTGCATCCCGCTCGGAATCACCAAGGCCATCCGACACGGCAGCGAATTCGACCATATTACCTCGGGTATCGTGTTCTTCGGTTATGCCTTGCCCAACTACGTCATCGGTATTGCCCTGATCGTGTTGTTTGCCTCGTGGCTGGACTGGTTTCCACTGGGCGGTTTCGTCAGCGACGATTTTGACGACTACTCTACCTGGGGCAAAATCGGTGATCTACTCTGGCACGCGGTATTGCCCCTGGCGGCGTATACCGCCGGCAGCTTTGCCGTCACCACATTTATGATGAAGAACACGCTGATGGACAACCTGTCATCGGATTACGTGCGCACCGCCATCGCCAAGGGGCAGGATTTTTCCGGTGCCGTGCGAGGTCACGCCCTGCGCAACAGCCTGATTCCCATCGCGACATCCTTCGGTAACAATATTTCCGTACTACTCGGCGGCTCCTTCCTGATAGAGACCATATTCAACATCGACGGAATCGGCCTGCTGGGCTTTGAAGCCGTGGTCGAGCGAGACTACCCCATCGTGATGGGCATCCTGGTCATCTCCTCGCTGTTATTCCTGATCGGCAATATCCTGTCTGATTTCTGCGTCGCCCTGGTGGACCCGCGGATAAGGTTCGGGGAATAGCGTGTCAATATTTCGCCTCAACCCGATAACCGCCAAACGCCTGCAACGCTTCAAGGCGATACGTCGCGGTTACTGGTCTGCCATCGCGCTGTGTGCACTGATCACGCTCAGCTGTTTTGCCGAACTGTTGATCAATAATCGAGCGGTGATCGTGCGCTACGACGGTGAATTTTATTTCCCCACCTACGGCGCGGTGATACCCGGACGTCAATTCGGCCTCGATTACGACTACGAAACCGATTACCGGGCTTTGCAACAACAGTTTGCCGGGCAAGCCGCCGCTGGCAATTGGCTGCTGATGCCCCTGGTTCCCTACGGCCCGTTTGAAATCGACCTGATAGACAATGATTTCCCCCCCTATGCGCCCTCCCTGAGCCGACAGCACTACCTCGGCACGGACACCACTGCCCGCGATATCGTCGCCCGCCTGGTGTACGGCTTTCGCATTGCCATCCTGTTCTCCATGATCCTGTTGGTGATGAACTACCTTATCGGCGTCACCATCGGCTGCATGATGGGGTTCTGGGGCGGAGCCTTCGACCTGGTGTTCCAGCGCATCATCGAGATCTGGTCCAATGTGCCGTTCCTTTACATCATCATGATCGTGGCGTCCATCGTGACACCGGGTTTCTGGACACTGCTGGGAATCATGGTGGTTTTCGGTTGGACAGCCATGACCTGGTATATGCGCACGGCGACCTATAAGGAAAATGCGCGGGACTATGTCATGGCCGCTCGCGCCCTCGGCGCGTCGAATACGAGAATCATTTTTCGCCATATCCTGCCCAACACCGTATCCACCATCATCACCTTCGTACCCTTTTCTGTGGCCTCCGGCATCACCGCGCTGACTGTGCTGGACTACCTGGGTTTCGGCCTGCCGCCACCAACGCCGAGTTGGGGCGAGTTGTTGAAACAGGGCACGGACAACCTTGAATCCATGTGGATCGCCGGCTCCGTGGTGATCGCCATGACCCTGGTGCTGATGCTGGTGACCTATATTGGCGAGGCCATCAGGGAAGCCTTTGACCCGAGAAAATTCAGCTACTATGAATAGCCTGCGAATAAGCCCTCTGATTTTTCTTCTGTGGCTTTCGAGTTTGTGCTGCGCGGCAGTGGCCGAGGCCCCGCAACCACCCGCGGACCTGCACTGGGAAACCAACCTGGAGGACCCGGTTTTTGCCTCGCCGGATGCACGGCGCGGCGGCCGGTTCAGAACTTTCATGCTGAGCTTTCCGCTTACCCTGCGCCTGGTCGGCCCGGATTCCAACGGCGGCTTCGCCGGCATGCTGCGCGCCAATAATCTTTCCCTGCTCGGCCTCCATCCCGAATCGCGCAAACCGATTCCGGAGTTGGCCACTCACTGGGCCTTCGGTGCAGACGGGAAAACGGTATATTACAAGCTGGACCCGGAGGCGCGCTGGTCGGATGGGAAACCGGTTACCGCCGATGACTACCTGTACACCCTGACGTTTATGCGTTCGAAGTCTATCGTCGCACCCTGGTATAACAAGCATTTCAGTGAAGTGATCGTCAAGGTCATCAAGTACGACGACCATACCATCGCGGTCGTCGGCGGAACAGAAAAGCCGCGGGAGGAGCTGCTCTACGAGTACGGCATCTCCCCCACTCCCGCTCACTTCCACCAGCTCGACGAACACTGGGTGCGGGATTACAACTGGAAAATTGAACCCAATACCGGACCTTACCGGATCTGTCAGATCCGCAAGGGTAAGTTTATTGAATTCTGCCGCAAGCAGGATTGGTGGGCGCAGGACAAACGCTACAACCGATACCGTTACAACCCGGACCAGGTTCGGGTCAAGGTTATTCGCGACCTGAACATTGCCTACCAGTATTTCATCAAGGGGGAACTGGACACTTTCGGCCTGGTAATGCCGGCTTTCTGGCATAAGAAAGCGCAGGGCAAGGTTTACGATAAGGGCTATATCGGCAAGATCGTCTTCTATAACGATGTTCCCCAACCCGCCTACGGCATCTACCTCAACGAGGATGACCCACTGCTCAGGGATCGTAACGTCCGCTACGGCTTTGCCCACGCCATGAATATCGAGAAAGTCATCAACAAGGTATTGCGTGGGGACTACGAGCGGCTGCAAACCATGAACGTGGGCTACGGCGATTACTCGAATCGCCAGATACGTGCGCGCGGCTTCGACCTTGCCATGGCCGAGAAATACTTCGGCGAAGCGGGTTGGGGTGATCGAGGCCCCGACGGCATTCGTCGCAGGGACGGCGAACGATTTGCCGTGCGAGTGACCTACGTCAATCCCTCCCATACGCCGCGTCTGGTCGTACTCAAGGAAGAGGCCCGCAAGGCCGGTGTCGAGCTTAATTTACAACTTCTCGACGGTTCGGCCGGTTTCAAGCAGATTCTTGAAAAAAAGCACCAGATAGCCTGGATGGGTTGGATGGGGGGCGGCCTGTCCCCCCGCTACTGGCAATTTTTTCACTCCGACAACGCCCACATCCCCCAGACCAATAACATCACCAATACCGATGATCCCCTGATGGATGAAAAGATCGATGCCTATCGCGAGGCACGAACGACGCCGGAGCGTATCGCCCTCGCCCGGGAATTGGAGCTATTGGTATACGATATCGGCTCGGTTGTGCCTACCTTCAAGGTGCCCTACACCCGGGAGGCGTTCTGGCGCTGGATTGTATTGCCCCCCTTCTATGCCACGCGCACCTCATCAAGCTTGTTTTCACCCTTTGGCTCTACCGGCGGCCTATTCTGGATCGACGAGGCGGTCAAAGAAGACGTTATGCGAGCGAGGCGCAGCGGTAAGACCTACGCCCCCATCATGATCGAAGATACCACCTGGCGGACGCCATGAGTATTTTACAGGTCAAACAACTGACAACGAGTTTTGCCACCGAACAGGGCCGGGTACAGGTGCTGGACCAGATCGACCTGTCGGTCAGCAGCGGGGAGACGCTGGGTATCGTCGGAGAGTCCGGCTGCGGCAAGAGTATCACCGCACTGTCCATCATGCGTTTGCTGCCCAAACCGGGAGGCCGCGTCGATGGTGGCGAAGTACTATACAAAGGCGAGGATTTGCTAAGAATACCGGCAGAGGCCATGCGTCGGATACGCGGCAATCAAATTGCAATGATCTTCCAGGAACCCATGACGGCGCTGAACCCGGTGCATAAAATTGGTAAACAATTACAGGAGCCATTTATCCTGCACCGTCCCGGGATGTCAAAATACGATCGGATCAAGGAATCTACCGGACTACTGGCTGAAGTCGGCATCCCGTCCCCGGAGAAGCGGCTGAATGAATATCCCCACCAGCTCTCCGGCGGTATGCG
>JAUXCW010000154.1 GCA_030618705.1 Gammaproteobacteria bacterium
CCTGGCTCAGCCTTGGCTTGTTATAGAATCTACAGCCCTCCACCCCAACGGTATTGCCAGGCCATGCCGAATAGCTCGTACACGGTGCCACGGCGCGCGTTGGTGCCGTTGCTGGCGTAGAATTTGAGTGAATTACGGCGGTTGATCGGCATGGCGAAGGTCGCGCCGTAGCGGAAATTGCTCAGTTTGTTGTCGTTCTCCACGCCATCGACCGAGGTCTGCCCGCCGCCAAAATGCGTGGCGTCGAAGGCCACCCACATGCCCTTGCCGGGTTTTATGCGGTAGATGGCATGGAGCTGCAACGAGGTCAGCGGGTCCTGCTCGCGCGTTTTCCCGCCGTTGAAATTGGTGTTGTCCGTGTAAAAGGCAACGGAAGCCGAGCCCTCGACAATCCAGCGGCCCAGGCTTTTGGATAGTCCCAGTTCCGGCCGGATCACCCAGCGATTGAAGCCGATGTTGATGGCTTTGTCGCTGTCGTATTCACCCCAGGGCGCGGTCACTCCGAGGCTGGCACCGACGACCAGATTCTGGTGGTAGTTGTGGAATTCCTTTAGGTCGAGTGCCGGGGAGCCGAGGAAATTGATGCTTAATTTCGCTACCGGATCGCTGAAACCCTGGTCTTCCCGACTGACTGCTACCCCGTCCAGCTGGCCCCTGGCGGTAAACTCGGTATAGGCGCTGCCCAGGGCAATCTTGGCCGATTTGCCGAACAGGCCGAAGGAGTGGAGATAGCCAACCGCCGCGTGTTTGGCCCGGGTTATCGCGTCATCGACGTTCAGGCTCGGGTCCAGCAGCATATTACCCTCCTGGTAGGCGCCCCCCGCGACAATAAAATTGAGCCCGGTGGGTATATTGATATACGACCTCGGCTCCAGCTCCTGGCTATGGGCCGCTGGCACAGCGAAAGCCGTCAGGCACGCGGCAAGGAATAAAATTGCGAAAGAATACACGTGGTTTCGTCATGCCTGCGTAGGCAGGTATCCAGTATGTTATTGATAAACACGGATCCCTGCTTGCGCTGGGATACGCACCCTCTCCATAAACGGTAGTTTCTGGACGGGCACTAACTATACCGTATTCAGGAAGCGGTTTTAAATGGGACAGGTCAAACCGGCGGCGATAAAACCGATCAATTCCTCGCTGGCGTCCAGCGGGGCTAATCTGCTAATGATACGGTCTCGCTTTCCTCGATCTTTTCCGGCACCAGTGCCTCCAGTTTTTCCAGCTCCTCCACGAAGTCGTCGTACAATACCCAGCCATCGGCAACGATTGATTTGTCGGCGAGAAAGCACAGGTTGGCCTTGCCGCAGTAGCTCCACATGGTTATGTTAAGGCAGGTGCCGTCGAACACCTGACCGGTGGAAAACCAGCTGTCCAGTCGGTAGCGGTTGAGATAGATGGGCTCTTTCGGGCCGGGCACATTGGATGTCAGGACATTGCCGAAAAAGCTGAATCTCCCCTGCTGTCTCTTGATATACCAGCGCAGTCCTTTCACCAGCCACGGCGGCAGGACCTGCATGATGGAACTGATGTCCGATCCGGCCTCGACCGAGGCTTTCATGTGCTCTTTCATCTGCATCGCCGCAGTGTGACTGGCCCGCAGACGCGCCAGTGGGTCGTCTACATTCGTCGCTAACCAGCAGTAATCGACGGTGGCAAAGTTGCCAATCCCCTGCATGCCCTCGGGGCGGGCGCCGGCGAAAGGCGTACTGGAAACCAACGGATACTGGTCGGCGTCAAAGTCCATGCGCTGCAGCAGGCGCCTGACGGTGCCGGCACAGCAGGCCAGGAACACGTCGTTGATGGTGACGCCCAGCCCCTTGCTTGCGGTCTTGAACCTGTCCAGGGGGATGCTGTTGCAGACGAAGGTGCGCCCGGGGGACAGGTTGCGGTTGATGGGGGTGGGCTTCATCATGGCCGCAGAGGGGTGCCGGGGTATTCCCTGCGCCTCGTTGCGCTTGTCCAGGGCCCTCTTTTTCCAGACCCCGGTAACTGCCTTGGGCAGGCAGGTGAACATCATCGCCGGTAAATCGCGAAGCCCCCACCACAGCCGTTTGCCGGGGGACGGCCACGGCCTGGGCTGCCACGGTGGGACACGATCCGGCTGGACGCCGGGCTCGGTGTGAAACAACTGCTGCAGGCCCCAGGCGGCGCCCACCCCGTCGACATAGGCATGGTGGACCAGGGTGACCACGGCCACCTTGCCGCCCTGCAAACCCTCCACCACCCAGGATATCCACAGGGGGCGACTGCGATCCAGCTGGTAGGCGTAAACCGATGACATGAACTCACAAAGTGCGCGATGATCGCCCGGCTCGGGGCAGGCCACGCGGCGCAGGTGATAATCCAGGTTGAAGGTGGGGTCGTCCAACCACATTGGGTGGTTGAGTCCCAGCGGTACCGGTGCGTACTTCCAGCGAAAATGCGGGATCAGGTGTAGCCGGTCAGAGATATCCTGGTGAAATTTATCGAAGGACCAGCCATCGGGGTCGGTGGATGGGTCCAGTATTGCGACTTTGAAAGTGTGCATATAGGCACACGGCGTTTCCATCAACAGCATGAAGGCGTCGGCGCCACTCATTCTCATCATGGTCTTTGTCTCGCTCGGCCAGTGCGTCCTACGGCGATCCGCTGAAAGCCCCGCGCTGCTCTCCTGGCCAACAATATAGCGATATTGACGAAGGAACGCAGCCGGTTTCGGTATTTGCTGTGCGCTCAGAAGCTATACCAGTTAACCATACAAGGTGCAGGACGACCGTTGCGGATCGATGCCGACTATCATCCCGTATCCGGATGCGGTGTTATGTGGGGCAGGTCAACCCGGCGGCGATAAAATCAATCAACTCACTGCTCGCATCCAGCGGGCCCTCGATATGCCTCTGCCAGCCACGGGCCGGTTCAAACCACTCGGCGGCGGCTTGCAACATTGTGTGATTGGCGAATCCGATGCGCAACTCGGCCTGTTGCGGCGTCATCCCGGGGTGGACTTGTAACAGCAGTTGCGGCAGGTGCTGGATGCCGTAGCCGTGGTAACGTCGGCTGACATGTTCCAGCAGGGCAGAGCGGTCGCTGTAGAGTCGTGACAGCAGGCGAAGATAGGGCCTGGCCTGCGCGGGGCTGGACGCGGCAAACTCTGCCAGGGGTTGCACCAGGGCTGCCGCAATGGCGGTGGCGGTGCACGGGGTCGTACCGTCTACCAGTGGCTCGATCAGTGCCTGCCGCGCTGTCATCAGGGCTTCCATACGGCGGCTGATAATGGCCTCCACCAGGGTATCCCGGTTGCCGAAATGGTAGTGCAGGATGCCAGGGCTGACCCCGGCTGCGGAATTGATGGCGCGCAGGGATACTCCGTCCACGCCCTTTTCGGCGAATAAGGTCTCCGCTTCGTCGAGTATCCGGCGGCGAGTGGGTTGGGTGTCCATAATGAGCTCCGCTGGGCCTGGCTTAAAGGGTCCCAGCCTGCGCTGGGATACGCGCCCTCTCCGAAAATAGGCGTTTTCGGGCGGGCACTAATTATCCTTCGATCACTTGATTAAATCAAGTGATCTAGGCATAATGCCCGACCATTGAGCATGGCCGCCGGCCGAAAAAGGAGTTGAACGATGAAAAAGGTCCTTATGTTTCTGCTTACCGCACTGGTCTTTACCGGTCTGGGTTTGATGCTGGGTAAAACCGATGTCGGTGAACAAGTACAGCAGAGCGCCAGTGGCTCGTTCAACAAGGCGCGCTCCACCCTGGTCAACAAGGCGATCGAAGGGGGCAAGCTGGATACCCGTATGGCGCTGATGGTGGAAAACCCCGCGCTGGCCAAACGTATGGCCGAGGGGGGCTCTTTCGGTGGCGAAATGTCCATCTCTGCCGCTCAAAATATGTTCGGGCGAGTGGAAGAGGCAATCGAGGACATGAAGTCCAAGACCACCATCACCCCCTATGGCGATCGCGCCTGGTTGATTCGCATGCCCATCGTCAATGCGGTGCTGTTCGAGACCGACGAGGGCCTGGTGCTGGTGGATACCGGTATGGTCCCGGCGGGCCCGGCCGTCCTCGATGCCATTCGCTCGGTCAGCGATAAACCCCTGCACACCATTATCTACACCCACGGTCATATCGATCACGCCTATGGCGCCTGGGCCTTGCTGGAGGCGGGTGAAACCCCGCAAATCGTCGCCCAGGAAGCTATCATGCCCCGCTTCGAGCGCTATATCGAACTGCGTGGCTCACTGGCCAAATATATGAGCCAGAAGGAAGAGCAGTTTCCCCATAGTATGGCGGACCTGGTGCTGCCCGATACCCTGTTCGAGGACCGCCTGGAGTTGGAAATCGGCGGTGAGACCTTTGTGCTGCAGCACCACAAGGGCGAAACCGATGACCAGCTCTACGTCTGGGTGCCCGGTCGCCAGATTCTCGCCACCGCGGATTACTACCAGGGCTTTATGCCCAATGCCGGTAACGGCAAGCGGGTGCAGCGTTACGTGAAGGAGTGGATTGTCGCCCTGCGCGAGATGGCCGCACTGAATGCGCAGATTATTTTGCCGGCCCACGGCGAGGCGATCACCGACCCGGTAACAGTCAAAAAGGAACTCAATATGCTGGCGGATGCCTTTGAGTCGATTCGCGAGCAGACCATCGCCGGTCTCAACCAGGGCCTGCGCAAGGACCAGATAGCCGAGTCCATCCGTTTGCCCGAGGAGCTGGCGGCCGAGCACAGTTTGCGTGAGCAGTATGTCAGCTACAAGGATGTCTCAAAAATGATCCTCAAGCGCTACACCGGCTGGTGGGACGACCTGCCTTCGCAGTGGACGCCGGCACCGGTGGAAGCCCAGTACGCGATGATTGCCGAATTGGCCGGGGGCGTCGATGCGCTGGTGCGGAAGGCGCGGGAAGTGCTGCCGCAAGACGTGCAAATGGCCAGCCATATCACCGATTGGGCCTGGCTATTGGACCCGGAAAATCCGGCGGTTCAGCAGTTGGTGATAGACGTCTATACCGGTCGCATTCTCGACCCGGCGAGCAATACCCAGGAAATTCTTGCCTATCTCGACGTGATGGCCGCGGCGCGCACACTGCAAATGCAAAATCAGTAATGTGGCGTGCCGGGTGATCATCGTCCCGATTCAGGAGGTCTTGCTGGCCACTGCCGGGGCGTGGCTGGCCACGTACTTGACCAGCTTGTTGAGCTCGCGTTGGAAATACCAGCCCATTATCGGTTTAAACAGCGTCATGAATACCACGCTGATGCCCCGGGGCGCCAGCGCTATGGTCCACTCCAGTTTGCAGCGACCGTTGCCCAGGTCGGTCACCTGGTAGTCCTCGCCAAAGGCGGTGAGGCTGTTCTTGTTGCTCCGGGCAAAGCGGAAGGCCATGCGTACGCCGCGCTCCCATTCGATAAACTCCTCGTAGCCTTGCATATTGCCGCTCAGGCTTACCGTGCGTGTGGTGCCGACAGCAAAGGGTTTGGGCGAGGTCCACTCCACGTTCTGGATCGAGCCGACCCAGGCCGTCCAGGAGTCGGCATCTTCAAAGATGTCGAATAGCCGGTCCGGGGTGCAATCCAGCTCGACCCTGGCGGTAAAGCTGAAGCGGGTGTTGTGGATAAAGTCCGTATCGATACTCTCTAGTTGGTACATGGTGCCGGCTCCCTGGTATTTTATCGCTTAAAACTCCCCATTCTAACAGGGTTTTTATCCAGCTCGGCATTGGCTAATACTTGCTTGACCTGGTTGAGCTCTACTTCTTTAATCGGATCCATTTTGGCGATGCCTTTACGCACCAAAGAGGGAGCCAGCACACTCATCACTCGAGCCAAAATCAGCTGGAAGCTTTTACGGGGCACCACCACCTCAAAGGTTTTCTTCTTGACCGCGCGAAGAATTTCATCAGCCACCAAGCTGGGTGGATACAATGCGCCATCGTAAGCCCCGGGATCATCCAGCTTATCCCAAATTTCGGTATCGATGGGACCTGGGTGAAGCAACACCGCATGAATACCCGAGCCTTTTAAATCGTTCCACAAGCCCTGGGTAAAACCATTGAGCGCGGCTTTGGAAGCCACATAAATAGTTTCGTGGGTGGGTGGAACTTTCGAGGCGAAAGAAGAAATGTTCACCAGGGTGCCGCTGCCTTGCTTCATCATATAGGGGATGGCGGCAAAGCAAGTCCACAGGCAAGAGAGAAAGTTCACTTGAAAAACCTGCTCCGCATCTTCCACAGAAATATTGTAAAGAAAGCGGTGCATGGGGATGGCGGCGTTGTTGACTAGAATATCCAAACGACCAAAATCCTGAACGGTTTTATCAATGATTTTATGGGAAAAATCCTTATTGCCCAGATCGCCGCATAAATAGGTGCTGCGGGGTGAAAATGCTTGTAGCTCCTCGGTGAGTTGTTTCAATAATTCCTCGCGGCGGGCAACAGTGATAACAACGGCGCCTTGTTTAGCAAAGGCAATGGCTGTATCGCGGCCGATGCCGGAAGACGCACCGGTAACAATAACGACTTTGTCCGTAAAACTCTTGTCCGTCATGTTCATGGTGTCTCCCTAAAATTGATCAAACAACACTTTAACCGCGCTATTGTGGCCTTGTTTATAGCAGGTCATAAAGGCATCTTTGTAATCGTTGAGTGCATAGTGGTGGGTGATGATTTTGGTGGCGTCGATGCCCCTGGTTTGAATAAATTCAAAATACCACTCAAAACCATGTTGACGGCGGCCGTCCCATTCCTCGATGCCAAACCCGTTGCTGCCCTGTACCGATAACTCCTTAAAATAAATCGGTGTCCATTCAAAGCGTTTCGGTGGCTCCACGCCGATAAGAATAATCGAGCCGCGGGAGCGGGTGAGACGAATAGCTACTTCCAGGGTATCCGGTGCAGAAACCGTATCGTATACGGCATCGACACCGCCGTTTAGCATGGGCAGGCCGCTCCATGGTTCATTAATTTTGGTGCCTAAAATGTTGGCCACCGTGTCAATAATCTTTCGGCCGGGTTTATGGTCAATCACATGGTGCGCACCTAACTCTTTGGCCAGTTTGGCCTGGTGAGCAAAGCGGGCGACGGCAAAAATAGTCACTGTGGGGAAAAGGGCGCGCAAAATAATAATGGCAAGCAAGCCCAGGGTGCCACAGCCGTAAACCAACACATGGCCATTTTCAGGAGGTGGGGCTTTTAAGATGGCGTGGAAAGAAACCGAGAAAGGGTCGGCCAGGGCCGCCGCCTCATTGCCGATGCCATCGGGAATTTTAAACCACTGGGATTCATGCGCCGGTACCTTTTGGGCAAAGCCGCCGGTGGCGGTTGAGCTGTTACCGTGGTGGATGCCACGCTCTACATAACCGCTATCAAAATTCAGACATTGAGCCAGTTGACCACGCTGACAAAACTCGCAAGGTTCCATGCCGCGAGTGACACAGGACAGCCAGGGGTTTAACACCACTCGATCACCGATTGCCACCTGGCTGACTCTTGAGCCCACCTGGCTGATAACGCCTACGGCTTCGTGGCCGAGCACTTGCGGCCAGGAAATCATAGAGGTCATCGGGTTGTCTATGGTGCCGTGCATAAAGACTTGTTTGTAATCACTGCCACAAAGACCACAGATTTGCGTATCGATAACCGCCCAATCTTCGGCAGGTAAGCTGGGGTCGGGGATTTCTTTTAATTGCACGGGGGAGTACTTGCCCAAAAAGGCCCTGGCGCTGAATAAGGAAGCTATTTTGGTAATCGCCAATTTGGGTTTACTGTCTTCGCAGATAATGGCTTTCATTTGTATACCTT
>JAUXCW010000251.1 GCA_030618705.1 Gammaproteobacteria bacterium
ATCATGGTGGTGGCGGCCTTTGCCGTGCTGGTGGCGACACTGTCCACCACCCCGATGCTGCCGCTGTTACTGGGTATCGGCTTCGCCGTGGTGGCCGGTTCCATCGGTGCCACCCTGGATTTTCTGCTCTATTCCGACATGGCCGAGGCGGCGCATCGTGAACACTTGTCCGGTGTATTGCAGACCGCCAGCTTTCTCATTCCGGATTTGAGCCGCCTCGATATTCGCGATTGGACTTTGTACGGCGTCGAGCCGGATAGCCATCGCCTGCTGTTGCCGCTGCTGATGGCACTGGCTTATATCGCGGTGATGCTGGGGCTTGCAATCAACCGGTTTCAGGCCCGGGAATTTACCTGATGGTGGCCATGCGCCTGCAGGGCTTGCCGATAGCCATGGCGGGGCTGCTGTTATACGGCCTGGTGTTGGGGCCGATCAAATCGCTGCCGCGACCCCAGGAGGCCGATGTCCTGCGCGTGGTATTGCCCGGCTATATCGAGGTGCTGCTGGCCGGTGGCGATCGCTACCTGGCGGCCAATATCGGCGTGTTTCGCGCCATGATGATCGGGGGGCAGGTCAAGGACGCCCTGAGCTATGAAGTACAGGGCAGGATCCAGCGCCAGGTGGCGATTTTAAACCCCCGGCAGGAAGACAATAGCTATATCGCCTCGGCCATACTGCCCTGGTGGGGGCAGGTTGACGCGGCGCAGTTTATTCTGGCGCGAGCCACCGAAAGCCGCTACTGGGATTTTATGCCGCCCTTTTTCCAGGGGTTTAACGAATATTATTTCAATAAGAATTATCAAGCCGCCGCCGAGCTGGTGGCATTATCTGCGAGCCGAACGCAAGGGATCAATCGGCGAGCCTTCAAGGCCATTGCCGCCAAGTGGTATTCCATGGGGGATGATCCCCGGGCCGCTATTGGCGTGATCACTGCGCTCCAGCAGGCCAGCCGTGAGCCCCGCATACAGGCAGTGCTGCAAGCCCGTATCGATCGCCTCAAGGCATTACTGGTTCTTCGCCAGGCGGCAGAGCGCTATCAGCTGGAACAGGGTGAGCCGCTGTCAGAGGTGTCCCAGCTACAGCAGCGGGGTTATCTGCAAAGCATCCCGGCGGATCCTTTTCAGTTCGGCTATGACGTGGATGAGAGTGGTCAGGTTCAGTTGCGGAGTGAGCGAAAACAGTGACGACAAGGGCGATTGAAGTTTGCGGCGTAGACAAGTTTTTCGGCAAATACGGCAAGCGTACACAGGTATTGCACGGTGTCGACTTATCGATTAGCGAAGGCGAGGCCTTCGGCTTTGTCGGCGCCAACGGTGCGGGTAAAAGCACCACCATCAAGATCATAATCGATATCATTCGCGCCGATGGCGGCGGCGCCAGTATTTTCGGCATAGACTCCCGTGACCCACGAGCGCGCCTGGGTATGTCCTATGTGCCGGAGAACCCCTATCTCTACGATTATTTGACGCCCTATGAGTTGGTGCGTATGGGTGTGATGCAGCACCGCCTGGCGGTGAGTGATATCAAGAGCCATTGTTACCACTGGCTGGAGCGCTTTGGTATTGCCGATGCCGCTAAAAAGCGTATTCGCAATCTTTCCAAGGGTATGACCCAGCGCACCGCGCTGGCCCATGCGCTGGCTTGCCAGCCGCGTTTGTTGATCCTGGACGAGCCGCTTTCCGGGCTGGATCCCGTGGGCCGCAGGGAGGTCGTGGAGATACTGCTCGACTACCGCCGCCAGGGTGGCACCTTGTTTTTTACCTCCCATGTGCTCTTCGATGTGGAGCGTATCGCCGATCGCTTCGCCCTGATCGAGAAAGGCCGCATCGAGGCCTGTAAAACGGCGAGCGATTTGTTTCGCGGTAGCCAGGGCATGTTCGATGTTTATATCGAGGCGTCAGAGCCCCTGGAGGGATATAAGCATGAGGTGGGGCAGCGCTGGTCGAGCCAGGTGCAACTGGAGGAGCTACCGGCGCTGTTGCAGCGGATTCAAAGTTCCGGTCACAGCGTATTATCCATCACTCCCCGCTTGACCCTCGAGAAGCTGTTTATGGATCACAGCGAGAAGAGGGAAGCTTGATGCCCTGCCCGGTAGCTGTGTTACATAGTCGAATGGCACTTGCTTGAGCGATATTGACAGAGGGATCGGGGCTTCCAGAGCAGGACCGTGCGCCGGTTGGACCCGGCGCCCGAGCCTACATGGACGTATTCACGGCGAGTCCTGTGCTGGGAGCCGCGGTTCCTTACCCAGCTGCAATAAGAAAAATGCATTGTCTTATCGGCTTTGCTCTTAAAGGAGTGCCATTTTACATAGTCTTATTGTCTGCGACACTGGTGGCCTGAAGGTATTGTGAATAGGCCGGCCATTCTTCGATGGCCAATTCCGCGCCATAGAACGCGATTAACTCCTCCAGCATGGCCATGCATTGGGTCCGGCACTCGGCGGTAAAGTTGTCGGCGACTAATTTGACGGCGCCGCCACCGGCAATATCAGCGAGTACCCACTCGTACTGTACCGCGGTTCCCCTGGCCTCTACCGGAACCTGGGCAAGCAGTAGTGAGCCGCGCAATACGCCTCGTTGTTTGTTGCCTATCAACTTGCCCATTTTTGCGGGATTGATGATGAGTCGGGCATCGTCATTGATCAGGTAGTAGTTGCGGCCCTGGGAAATCACGTCATCTATCTTGATAGTCACTGTATTGATTGCCGGCAGGTAAAAACCGGTTTCAACAAACAGGGCCCGATCCGTCCCCTCGAGTGCCGGCCGCTCCAGCCAGGGCACCATGGAAATGCCACGGATTCCATCGGCGGGGCGTAGGTCGAGCAGGTCCAGCAGCGTCGGGCCCAGGTCATAGTTGAAGAAGCGCTGTTGCCGTTTTCCCGGAATGTATTGCCCGGCGCCATAGCGCCTGAATGCCATAAAGGTATGGTGCTGTACCAGGGCAAATACATTGGTGCCGTGGCCCGAGGCGTTTTTGCTGGCGAGGGGCATGGATGGGTCTTCTACATTCACCAGGGTCTCCCCGGGCCAGCCGATACCCTCGCCGTGATCGGTCAACAGGATGACGATGGCATCGTCGAGGTGGCCGGACGCCTGGAGTGAATCCAGCAATATGGCGATCTGTCTGTCCACGGCCGCGAGAGCGGACTCATAGGTCTGTGTCTTGTTTATCAGCGCTAGCTCCTGGCTGTTGGTCCCGGATTTCGCTTCGCTGCCCGCCGTCGCCGGCGGTGATCCCGCCCAGCTGTATGGCCAGTGCGGCAAGCACAAGTGTGTCATCAGGAAGAGTGGCTTGGCGGGGCTGTTCTGCAGTTCACGGCCGAGGCGCTCGGTGAATTTTTCGGGTCGATACAGGCGACTCACCGCCCTGTTGTCGGCCAGGTACGGGAATAACAGGCTGCCCGCTCCGGTCGATGCCAGCAGGTTTACCAGGGGAAAATCCCCCGCCAGGCCCAGCACGAAGTCGGCGGCGCCCGCCGCCGGGCCGAACTCCGCATCGAAGCCATAGGACTTATCCAGATTGCTGAAGCGGCGTTCGTCGGTGGCTAACATGGTGTGATAGCCGGCATCGCGGAGCTGCCAGGTTATCATTGCGTCCCGGCGCACCAGTTCCGGGTCGATCAGGTTGACCCGGGCGCCGGTTTCCAGCGGATGCAGGCCACTCAACATGGATGTCCAGGACGGGAAGGTGCGCGCCAGGGGCGTATAGACCTCAGAAAATACCGCGGCGTCGGCGAGCAGTGCGCTCATACGTGGCATGAGAGCACCGGGATTAAGATATTCGGGCCTGAAGGAATCGATGCCGATGACGATGATATTGGGTTTGCCGCTGCCGGCACGGGCGTCTTTTGATCCCAGGGCGGGCCCCAGCATCAAGGCGAAGACCGCGATTGCCGCGGCAAGGCCCACGGCCTCGCGCCTGCCGAGGGAGCTGATTGCCCACCACGCGATTATCGGCGATGGGGATAGTGCAAGGGCCCCTGCAAGCAGCGCAATGTCGTTTTGACCCAGCGGGCCCAGGCTGAATTCGCCCCAGTAGGCAAATATCGAGCGGGTGATAAAGGCGTTATTGAGCAGGAAAATGGCTACCCAGGCCAATAAAAATGTGACCAGGCCGATGTTTTCGGCCGCTGGTCCCTGCAAGCGCAATATGCTCAGCGATGCCCGGGCACTAAGCCATGCATAAGCCAGCACCAGGGCATGTAACAACAGGACGACAACGATAAACGTGGCCATCTGCAGGATAAACGTGGCCGGCAGATCCACGACTTTAATCGTGTTGAAGACTTTACCGCCCGTCTTACCCATGACGGCCACCTGCAGGCCGGCGAGCTCGAGCAATAAAACACAGCTGCTCAGTGCGAGCAGTTTATAGAAAAATTGTTTACTCATGTGCTGTCCATGGCGTGTGGAGAGTTGCCGTCGCGTCGACGTATTCCGTGGCGAGTGAGGCCAGGGCCACGGAATATTCTCGCCATGGTCCCCGTAGTATAGTTGCCGGCAGTGAAATCGTCGGCCAATTCGTCCTGTTTTGCGTAGTCGAGCGAAGCTGAACGGGCAGTGCGTCGATAGTGATTTCAGGTCTTGTCCGGGAAAGCTGAAAATTGCCCGGCCGGGGGTGGCGAATGAGGTCGATTTCACACTCTCAGCGAGGCCCGCGGTAGTTTTCCGGGGAGGTGCGCAGGGGGAGTTTCGGGCACTCCTGAATGCCGGTTTTGCCAGTGCGGAACCGGTGGCGAAGCAGCGGAGGTGGGATATTTACATGGTTTTCAAATGTTTCAGGGCCCGAAGTACCTTGGCCCTGGTGACCACGCCCATCAGCTTGCCGTCTTCACATACCGGATAGATTTTGGGTTTGTCGGTAACCATGCGGGAGGCGACATCGACCACGCTATCGTCGGGCTTGACGCT
>JAUXCW010000336.1 GCA_030618705.1 Gammaproteobacteria bacterium
TATTACAGCTTCGACCACGGCAATGTCCATATCGTCTGCCTGGACTCCCAGGTCGCGATACGCGACGACACCAACCGGGAGGCCATGAAGAGCTGGCTGGTACAGGATTTATCCGCCAACACCGCCGATTGGACTATCGTCATCTACCACCACCCGCCGTATACCAAGGGCAGTCACGACTCCGATGACCCGCGAGACGATCTCGGCGGCATTGACCAGCCGATCTTCGATATACGGGAGCAGTTTATTCCCCTGTTCGAGCAACACGGGGGTCGATATCGCCTACGCCGGTCACAGCCACTCCTACGAGCGCTCCTGGTATCTCAACGGCCACTATGGTCTCTCCACCACCTTTGACGCCGCCACCATGAGTGAAGTGGACGGCGCGGGGCAGTCACTGAACGGCCAGGACGGCCAGACCTACCAACAAATCAGCCCGGGCAGCGGCGTGGACGATAAAGTGGTGTATACGGTGGCAGGCAGTTCCGGCTACCTCTCCCACATGAGTGGTGTCCACCCCGCCAACGCCGCCAGCCTGGAATCACTGGGCTCAGTCGTGGTCGACGTCAACGCCACCACCCTGACCGCACGCTTTATCAACGAAGCGGGCACCGTGGCGGACTGGTTCCAGATCACTCGCTGACGGCGGCCAGAATGACTCGGCAAGCCATCGTTTTTCTCTTCGTCGCCTGCATGGGCTGGTCGGTGCAGCCCAACCATGCCGCTGCCCACGCCGGCCCCGAGGCGCTGATTGAATGGCTCGATGTGCAATTGAGGGACCAACCCAACAGCCAGCCACTGTACATCAAGCGTGGCAGCGCCTGGTCGGATAGCGGTCACTACGACCAGGCCGCACGGGACCTGGCCCACGCCAGAACCCTGGGCGACCCGGTAGAAGTCGACCTCGCCCTGGGCGTACTCCTCTACCGACAGGGCGAACTGAAAAGCGCCAGCGTCAGCCTGGATCGTTACCTGGAGCAACACCCGAGTAACCCGCACGCCCTGGAATACCGGGCCCGGGTCAAGCGGGATGCCGGCAATACCGCCGGAGCGCTTGCAGACCTGCAAGCCCTGTTCGCACTGCGATCGAACCCGGACCCCGGTTACTACCTATCCGCCGCAAACATGCTCGAGACCGCACCGGGGGGTGGCACAGACGCTGCGCTTGAGCTGCTTGACCGCGGCATGGTACAACTGGGCCTGATTCCACAGCTGCAACTGCACGCCGTGGAGCTGGAAATTGCCCGGGGCCGACTACCCAACGCCCTCTCCCGACTGCAATCGCTCGAGCAAACGCTACATGGCAGTGCGCAATGGAAAGCGGATATGGGCGCCCTGTTCGCGCAAATGGGGCGCGGTGAAGAGGCGCGCCAGTGGTATCTCGCCGCCCGGCGGCAGCTGCAGGCCCAGCGCATCACACCCGCGCGCATAGCCCTGCAGGGGGAAGTCGTCGACGCCCTGGCCACACTCGATAGCAACTAATCCAGCTGCTTGCCCCTGGGCTCCAGGGTCTCCATTATCGTCACGATTTTATCACGCAACCACTGGTGCGGTGCGGAACGCCCGACGCGCCGGTGTGACACCAGCAGGTACTCCAGCATATACCCCTGCTCGATGACTTCCGCCGCCAGCGGCAGGATCGCGATACTGGCGCGCACCATGGGATTGATGGTCACAAACGAGGGCACAAACAGAACACAGTTGGTACGCCGCACCACCTCCAGCGCCGTCATCATGTGAGAGGTATCGAAGGTAAACTCGGGTAGCTTGAAGCCTTCTACCGGCATAGTGCTGCGCTGTAACACGGCGACCTCATCCAGATCGGGAATATAGAAATCGATAAAAGGATAGGACACCAGCTTGTCCCACTCAATGGTTTCCCCCACCAGCGGATGGTTGCGCCGCACCAGGGCCACCGGCCGGCTGCGGATCAGGGTCACGATATCGAAGTCGTCACCGTAGCTGGCATAACGCAGCTGAATCGAAAAATCGATATTGCCCTCGGCCATTTGCTCCAGCTGCCGCTCCACCCGGGTCACCGTTCGTATGCGAATACCCGGGGCCTCATCGGCCAGTAATTCCATTAGCGGGCCGAGCAAGACCACGCCGAGGGTCTCTGTAGCCGCAATAACGAATTCACCTTTATAGCTGGCCGGGTCAAAAACTGACGGCGCGACCAGCCTGCCGACGGATTCCAATACCTCGCGCAGCGGCTGTTCCAGCTCAAGGGCTTTTGGCGTCGGCTTCATACCATGGGAGGAGCGGATGAACATCGGGTCATCAAACACGTTCCGCAGCCGGCCCAGGGTTTTACTCATTGCCGGCTGGGTGATGTGAAGCCGCTCCGCGGCCCGCGAAACGTTTCGTTCCTCCAGCAAAACCTGCAAGGCAATCAATAGGTTAAGATCAATTCGAGCAATCTGGCGAATATCCATGGGCGGTGTGATATTAGTTTAATTTATATAGTGAATAATATTATTACATTTGAAGAATATCAAAGTAAACCCTATATTAGGCGTAATGAATATGACAGCAGAGGTACTCGAGCAATGGTAGAAGTAATCGTCACACTATCCGTAATCCTGGTTATCGCCCTAATTGTCAACGAGGAGATCATGCTCTCCGACAACGATTGAGCCATAACCCGGCTAGCAATCTATTTTTTGGTCAGGCTCGCCGACAGGCTTCTCCGGGGTTCGCGGATCAGAGACTTATATTCTTTCTATTCATTATATTTATTCTACAAATGAATGAATAGTATATCTAAGTGCGGCTGATATTCATCCGGGGCTCACAACAACGCAGGAGACGACCATGACACTGGTTACGGTTTTCACAATCACACTGGGCATACTGATACTGATACTGGCATTGACCTGGGATCATGACGATGACCGGCAACACCCTTCGCCCTGAATCTATACACGGAATCGGCGGCTCAATCGCCCGCCAGGTTAGCCAGGCTGAAGGACAGGGTACGGATCATGTCCGCCTGGCGGTTGCTGCCAGTCTTGCGCAGGATACTTTTACAGTGAAAGCGAACAGCATCCCGGGACACAGTCCTCTGCCGGGCTATCTCCCCCACGGTGGCGCCCTCGAGCAGCGCCATGCACACAGCGACCTCGACGGTGGTCATATGGTAGAGATCGCGCAATAGTTGTTGCCGCGGGACCGGAGCCTGGTTCGCGCGCTTGATAAACACCACATTGCGAACCGGGGCCGCCAGGGACTCCCCCTCCGACATGGATGCCAGGTAGGGCAAGACCAACACCTCGATGGCCACGCCGTCACTCCCTTTCATTTTGAAGCCGCCGCCCGGCGCCGGTGCCGTGGGGTCCTTGGCGTCGAGTTGCTCGATCAAACCCGTGAAGCGACGATTGTCCGCGGCAGTCCTGAACTGCAAACCACCTGCCTCTATGCGCAGCACCCCTTCACTGACAAAGGTCTCGGCCAGTTGGCTCCGGGCAACCGGCAGGTCATGGGCATCGAGCAAGATCATCGCCAGGCCCATATGCTTCATGGCGAGCATGCTGCTGCTCGCCATACTCTCCAACTGCATCAACTCATCGCGCACCTCCAGGGCCCGCGCCAGGTAGGGGCGCAGGAA
>JAUXCW010000063.1 GCA_030618705.1 Gammaproteobacteria bacterium
CGCAGAAGGCCTTGCCGTTGCCGGTCAATATAATGACGCGCACCTTTTCATCGGCGGTGCAATCCTTGAACGCGGCGACGAATTCCCCGCGCAAGTCCCGCGACAGGGCGTTCATCGCCTCGGGACGATTGAGGGTGACAACAGCGTAAGCATTGCGTTTTTCTACTAACACATTAGTCATGTTTATGTTCTCCGGAATGTTGCAGGGTGGTGAGTAAGTGTTTCAAACCATTAAAAGATTGCTCGAGCTCATCCTGGCCGAGTTGCTCGGCATAGTGGTCCCATACCCGGGTTGTCGAGCGTGACAGTTGGTCGATAAACTCCCGGCCCTGTTCGGTAATATCGATCAATTTGGCGCGGGAGTCATCGGGGTCGGGCCGGCGTTCGATCAGCTGTAGCTGCTCCAGCTCGTTGAGGATCGCCATCATCGACTGCGGGCGAATTTCGGCGGCGGCGGCGAGATCGACGCTGCGGCTGGGACCAAAGCGGGCGAGATGGAGAAATACGGCCCGGTGGCGTCGGCTGATTCCCGCGATATCCTGTTGCTCGAGGTCTATATCCAGGCGGCGCTGGAAGTCCTGCAGCACCAGCATCAGTATGCGGCCGAATTCCTGTTCCAGGGAGAGTGTCATTGAATTCACAACGAAAAGTAAGTTAAACTTATAATCAGTCTAGCTGATTATAATAGCTGTTTAGAAATAAGAGGGTCAAGGGATGTTCGAGGTATTTGCGGCAACGCCGGAGAATATGGGGCCGGCGGATATAGGCGCTCACGGGGCGAGGGCGGAGGCGATGGGCTTCGATGGCCTGCAGGTGCCCGATGCTGTTCACGACGGCCTGTTGCTGGCGGCGCTGGCCTTGAATGCCACGACAAAGCTGCTGGTCGGCACCGGTGTATTAGTGGCTTTTCCCCGCAGCCCGATGACGGTGGCTGTGGCGAGCTGGGATTTGCAAAAGATGTCGGGGGGGCGGTTCGAGCTTGGCCTCGGCACCCAGGTCAAGGCCAATATCGAGCAGCGCTACTCGGCCCGTTGGGACTCGCCGGTGCCGCAATTGCGGGAGTACGTGCAGTCCGTAAAAGCCATTTTTCACTGTTTCCAATCCGGCGAGCGTTTGCAGTTCGAGGGTGAGCACTATCAGTTCACCCGCTTGCAGCCGTTTTTCAACCCCGGGCCCATCGACCACCCGGACATTCCGGTATTTTGTGGGGCGGTGGGGCCGGATATGACACGGATGGTGGCGCGGGTTGCCGACGGTATGATCACCCACCCGACCAATACCCCGCCAGAGTATATTCGCGAGGTCTGTTTGCCGCGCTTGCGGGCGGGCTTTGAGCGGGACGGCAGGGATCCGGCCGAATTCCGGTTGATGCTGGGGCCGCTGGCGGCGACGGGTAAAGATGAGGCCACGGTTGCTGCGGAACGGGAAAAGCAGCGAAGCCTGCTGGGGTTTCTTTTTTCTACCCCGGCCTATTGGCCCAGCCTGGAGCTATTCGGTTGGCAGGACAAGGGGCGGCAATTGCTTGAGATGACCCGTAGCGGCAATTGGCAGGGGATGGCGGAACTCGTTAGTGACGAGATGCTGGACAAATTCGTGCCCAGCGGCAGTTACGATACGATTGCCGGGGTGTACAAAACACGCTTTGCAGGACTTGCCGGGCGCATTACCTTCCCCATGCCGGCCGATCCGGCGGATGACAAGCTGACTGCTGCTGCAATTGCGCGGCTCAAAGATTAATACTCGTCGTGGGTGAAGCGACCGTCGATGAGAAAGGAGGCGGTCTGGTCTGCCACTTCCCGGTCGTAGCGCATCAGTGAATGATTGGCTTTGAGCACGATAAAGTCGGTCATGCCGGCAACCACGGTCGAGGCGACGGGGATCAGGCCGTCATCGGCATCACTCTCTAGATTCAGCATATCCTCGGAGTCGGTATCGCCGGCGATGACGCCGAGGGGGTAGTAGGGCTCGGCTTCGATCGAATTTGGGAAGCTGTCTTCCGCGGTCCCCAGATCCTGTGCCGCCGGGCCGGCCAGGCGCATCCACCAGCTATTGTGGAATTTATCGACGAAAGGCGTGCCTTCATTGGGTGGGCCAATCAAAACGACGCGACCCACATCATGGTTGTGGTAGATGCCCAGGTAGGCGCGAATCAGCAATCCGCCCAGCGAGTGGCCGACAAAGTGGATGGTACGTTTAGAATTGCCGCAGCAGTGTTGAATCTTGCCGCTGACGGTATTGAGCATTTTTTCGGTAGTGGTGCGCAGGGAGCGATAGCCGATTCGACGCACCTCGAAGCCGTCATGCTCCAGCCGCTGGGCGAGTAGCCACATCGACATGCTGTTGCGGCCGAAACCGTGCAGCATAACCACCAGCTCTCGATCCGGTGCGATGTCGACCCCCTCATGGGGAAAAAAATCATCGCTAGTCGCGGATGCGCCGGCACTGAAAGTGACGGCAAATATGAGGGCGAGGCTTCGAATCATCCGGGTATACCTGGTCTAACCAGCTGAGCGTTTCTATATGAGGCCCAAACTAGCAGATTACAAGGTCTACTGCCTCCTGCCGATCTGTCCGGCGGGGCGCGACTATTTGTGGAATCGGCCGCCGTAGAGCCGGGGGCTGGACACCTGGTGCGGATGGATGGTGATGATCACCCTTTCGGCTCCCGGCGGATCCAGGTCCTCCGGTGGATCTTCCCCGGCACTTCGTTTGAACTGCTCGCGGTGAAATTCGCACCCGGGATCGTCCTCGACTGTGGCGTAACCACGAATTTCAATATATTCCATAAGGTCTCTTTGCGAAACCACACAGAATGTCACCAGCGGGTTGGCCAGCAGGTTACGGTATTTGATCCGGCTCTTGAGGGTGGAAATTCTCAGTCGCACGCCATTCCATACGTAACCCACCGGATTGGTGGAGATAAAGCCATCCTGTTCTCGCACGGTGCTCAGAAGGCCGAAATAGTTTGTCGCCAGCAGATCGTGGTACTGCTCGGCAATAGTGATTTCTTCTGTGGCAGGCATTTTCTCTCCCGTTGTTTTGCTTGTCTGTCTCGTTTGTTGGCGGCAACATTATACCCCCGTGGATAACGACTTGGCAGGCAATCCATCTGCTACTATCAAATGGCAGCCTTTCGTTGGCGCCGGCAAAAACCACAGAGAAACCACCGATGACCGAACCGTATACTTTGATCGGCAGTTCAATGTCTCCCTACTCGGTAAAAGTGAGATCCTATCTCACTTACAAGGGGATACCGTTCATCTGGGAGGAGCGCAGCGTGCTCAACGGCAAAAAATTCGCCGAGCTCGCCCGGGTACCCCTGGTGCCGCTACTGTTGCGCCCCGATGGCAGCGCGATCCAGGATTCGACCTTGATTATCGAAGACGAGCTGGAGCCCAAATACCCTGAGCCGACACTTTATCCGCCGGAGCCCGCGGCGCGCTTCCTGTCTCAATTGCTGGAAGAGTTCGCGGATGAGTGGTGTAACAAGCTGATGTTTTTCCAGCGTTGGCGCGGGGAGCGAGATCGAAAATCCGCAGCGGGCCGATTGGCGAAAGCGATGTTCGGCGTGACCTGGTGGGGCGCGTTGGCGCAGCCTGTTACCAGCCGCCTGGTGATGAGGCGCATGGCGTCCCGCGTCGCCTTTGTCGGTGGCAGCGAGGAAAACGTGCCGCTGTTGCAACAATCCTGGGGGCAATTGGTGGAGGACCTGGAGGCGCACCTGTCCGGTCGACAGTACCTGTTCGGCGGCAAGCCGTCACTGGCGGATTTCGGCCTCTACGGTCAACTGGTGCAGGCATACTCGGACCCGACCGCCGGTGACTATCTTCGCGCACATGGTTCGCAATTGCGGAATTGGCTGGAGCGTATGGAGGCGCCGGTGGCGATGGGCGAGTTCGAGGCCCTCGATTCCCTGTTCCCGACCCTGGCGCCGGTGCTGGAACACACCGTGGCCCGCCATTTTCTGCCCTGGTCCGAGGCAAATTCCAGGGCGTGGGAGGCAGGGGAGGAACAAGTCACCGTTCGCCTGGAGGATCACACCTATCAACAGCAATCCTTCAAATACCACGGGGTTTCACTGGCCGCACTGAGGGAGAAGTTTGCAGCGGTTGCCACCGACGGGCAGACGACGTCGGCCCTGCGCAAGGTGGACTGCCTGCGCTTTTTCGCCGGCCAGGCTTGAGTTGTCGCCTTATTAGCGGGGGCTATTGTATGCCGCTGTTTGTTTCGACACTGCGTTTGTCGCAGTGCCAGCCGTTGCGCCGCTGTTGTCCGGCAAATTCAGCGGCTTTTTCCTCGCAGTAAGCGGCCTGGGTTTGCGCGCTCCAGAGTAGCTGGTCGCTGCCGCCTTTTATATAGTGCACCTCGCAGGGAAGTGTGGCGCCGGCTTTTGCATACTGCACGCGAATTACGCGTTGCTGGTCATCCTTCTGGCATACGTAGTCATAGGATTCGCCGGCGATACCAGCTTGGCATATGGCCATCAGGGTGGATGCGACAACGACTACGCGGGATGCGCGGGGCATGGTATGGCTCCTGTAAGAGGTAGTTTCAGGCGTCCGACAGCAACATGGGTTTGGCGACACCAAAGCCCTGTGCGTAGTCGATGCCGATATCCTCCAGGCTATGGAGAAGGGATTCATTTTCAACGCATTCGGCAATAGTGGGGATATTGATAAAGCGCGCGACTCGATTGATCGCGTCGACACGGTCGACCAGGGAGGCATCGTTTTCCATCCGGGAAACAAGAGAACCGTCTATCTTGAGGTAGTCCACGGCCAACTTGCGCAGGTAGTCGAAAGAGCAAGTCGTTTTGCCGAAGTTGTCCAGGGCGAATTTACAGCCGCGGGATTGCAGTCGGGCGATAAAATCCGCTGCCCTGGGCAGGTTGACCGTCGCGGCGTTTTCGGTTATTTCAAAGCATATACGCTCGTGGGGCAGGCTGCCCCGGTCCAGCTCCGCTAACAGGAAATTGAGGAACAGGTCGTTGCTGATGGAGTTGCCGGACAGGTTGATGTGAACGCGCCCCAGCTGGGCGGCCTGGTCCGGTTGCTCGCGAAACCATCGCAGGGTGTGCTGGATGACCCAGCGATCGATGATATCCATACGCTGGTAGCGCTCTGCCGCGGCGATCAGCTCGCCGGGCGGCATCACCACCCCGTTTTCGTCGGCGACACCCAGCAGTATTTCATGGTGGGTAATGCCGCCGTCACGGAGCGGGACGATTGCCTGGCAGCGTAAGCGCAGGCGGTTTTGTTCCAGAATCTCTCCCAGCTCTGTTATCCAGCCGAGCATGACGCGTTGGTCCTGTTCGTGGTCCACCCCGTCCTGCCATACCAGGCGCCGATCCTGTGATCGCCGGGCCTGGTAGATCAGCCTGTCCAACTGCTGCAACAACGTCGTCGTGCTGCTGCTGTGCCGCGTAATTGCCACCAGGGCCATGGCAGTGCCGTAGCCGTGACATGCCGCGCACTCACGCTCGATGAGCGAGCGAAGCTGCTCGGCAAGCTGTCCGGGCTTTATGCCGCTCTGGTAGGGGAGGATGATGCCGAAGCGTCGCGGTCCGATGCGGCCGATAATCGCCGGTGCGGGGCAAATCGATAGGGCCGACTGGATTTTGTCGGCGCAGGCTGTCAATAAGCGGTCCTGCAGCGGCAGGTCGATCTCATCGTCCCCTGCCTGGGGCGGGTCGATATCGAGGCCGATCAGGGTGTGCTCGGCGTCACTATAGGACGCGAGCTTGGCAAGCTCAGCCAGGCGCGACTCGAAGGCGCTGTGATTGAGGGTGTCGGTGAGCGGGTCGTGACTCGATGCCTCTATGATCTCACCGTGACGCGCCTGGATAATCTGGTACAGGGCATCGTCCACCACCGGCCAGGCATCCGGGTTTGCCACCTGCTGCAGGCCGTGCTGCATATTTTCCGCCACGGTCAGCCTGGACCAGTCGAATAGCTGGTGGCCCTGTTCGTTGACGAAAACGTAGCGGTCGTAGTCACTCGACACCCACGCCAGGCGTATGGGTTCGTCTTCCGGGTTGTCCAACCAGCCGAGCCAGTCGCCGGCCCGCAGTTCCTTGCAACGCCTGCGCCAGCGGTCTGCTACGGCTTCCGCGCGGGTGTTTTTACTATCTTTCCTTTGCGTGGGATAGCGGTTCAGGAGTTGGACGTTCTCCTCACCACCGAGTTGTGCTTCCAGCTTCAGGACAACGTCGTGATAGTGTGCGGTGTGGATGCCCAGGGACTCAAGGGGCAGCTCCAGCGCGGTACTCAAATCCCGGGGATTCATTTGCTGGTAGCGCCGCATATCCGGCGCACGCTGCGAGTCGGGCACCAGGCGGCAATAGAGTCCGTGCAACAAGCCAAGACACTGCTGCCATTGCGAGCTGTTCTTATCGTGGTTCAACAGGGTGTGTATCATGTATTTTCGCCAGCCGGCCTCGAGCAGATCCTGCAGGATTTTGGGGAACCGGGCGCTGGCGTAGCGCTGATAAAGCTGTTCGTCTACCTCGAGGTGGGCGCGATTAAACTTGTACTGGCTTTCCTGCATCGTGGCGACCCGGGCGAGGTTGCGCTCCGAGGCGGATTGTTGTCGTAGCGCCAGGTCTCGCAGGGGATTGAGTATGGCGCCGAATACAGCGGGATTGACCTGGCTTTGCTGGCACAGGCGATCGCTTATCGCCTGCAGTTGTCGACGAATCATGGCATTGTTGAAGTGTGCTTCCCGGCACAGTCGGGCGATCAGGTTAAGGCTCTGGCGGGCGGGATGACCACGCTCACTAAAAAACCCGGGGTCGCTGAGGCAGGCTCGCAGTAGCGCCGGTTCGAGTTTGCGCAGCATGTCCCGGGCCGGCTCGGGAATCTGCTCGTGTGTGCTGATAACCAGCAATAGACGCTTGACGATTGCCCGGGTGTCTGGTGTTCGGGCATCCGGCAGGGTCGGCTTGTTCACACCCTGCTTGCCGTTGGCGGGTTCGCTGCTCCACAGGCGCTGGGCGGCCATCCACAGTTGCCCGGTGTCGGCATCCCCCGCCGCGTTCTCCCACTGGCTGGCGCTGCCGACCGTGCGGCGGGCCCCGGCGTTGTCGAATGCAGGCTCGACCAGGGGAGTCGATGGCTGTCCGCCCTCACCCTGTTGTTCAAGCTCCGGCAAGACCTGGTAGTCGGCAAACAGGCTGTTGAGTTGCTCGTAGAGGGCGCCTGTATCGGCAAGGATGGTGTCCTGGAACACCCGGAATATGATCTGCAGTGCTGGTGCAGGTAAATCCAGGGGTGCGATGGCGTCACCGAAGTGCTGGCACAGCCACGTGCTGCCGAAGGGCAGGGTGTTGGTGTCACACAGGCGGTGGATAATGCTGGAAAATCGTTGCGCCAGCCTGTCCAGGGACGCTTCATGGCGTTGGGCAGAGCGCGCTGCCATTTTCGCCAGCTCCGATCGTCTGGTGCTCTCGGCATCGGCATCTTTCTCCGGCAGGTTTCCCCCGCGACCGATAAATTCGGCGTCGATAGGTTCGAAATCCGGTTCACTGGCGGCGTCGATCAGCCAACAGACGCGCTCGATAAAGCTGTGCTCAAGCCGTGTATGGGAGTGCTCGATGAGCCGCAAGGCAGAGAGAAGCGCTGTTTTTTCCGCCGGCATGGTGGCGGCGGAAACCACCAGGGCGTCATCCAGGGCGCAGTAAAAGCCGGCATAGCACTCACTGAGGTATTGCGTGACGAGCCGTCGGCAGCGGGACAGGATTTCTCCCCGGTGCAGGTGACCGAGCCGTGGGTGGGTCTGACGGGAGGGAGTGCTGCTTGCCTGCAGGGCGCTCTTGAGCAAGGGCAGCAGGGAAACGTTGTTTGCCATAGGCTCCAGCACCCAGCGTTCCCGGGTGCGGTTGGATATGCGGGTTCGTATCCGCAAGCGCCCGCCGCTATCACCCTTGTCGATCATCAGGTCCGCCGGATCGTCGAGCAGTGGGGCCGGTCTATCGCCCTGCTGGCCGTCGTGGACGCTGACAAAAATAAGATTGTTGTCAGCGAGTTTGGAGATCGTGCACAGGCGGGGAGCCTGGCCCATCAGCCAGAGTTCGGCGCGGATCGGCTGGTCGACTGTATTTCGTTTTCGAGGGGAGGGTTCCGGCGCGGCGTCAGGCATGGGGGCGCTCGACCAGGGATGCCCAAAAATGGTGGGTGTCCCGGTTTGATTCCCGGTTTTTTGCAGGATGATATAAGTAGAGATTCACACCTCGAAGTATAGTCGCAGATGGGAAAATCTCCCGCTGCCGGCGTCATACATCCCATAGAATTTATCTGCCCCCGCGGGCCTTTGTATATAGCTATTGTCACTTTTACAGGCCGCCACAGCTGCGATACCGTGAACCAGGTCACTTATTGTCGTTCGCGAGGAGGATGTATGGCCGAGCATGTGTATAAAAAAATCGAAATCGTGGGTTCTTCCCGGGACAGTATCGAGGACGCTATCAACCGCGCCGTGGCAACTTGCGGCGAGAGCCTGGAGCATTTGGACTGGTTCGAGGTGATCGAAACCCGGGGGTCGATCGAGAACGGTGCGGTGGCGCACTACCAGGTCACCCTGAAGGTCGGCTTCCGCCTCGGCAAGCCGGCTTCGTAGCTGCTCCGCTTGCCCGGTATCGGCCGCATAATGTTATAGTTGGCGCCCTTTCACCAGTAATGACGGAGCTGCGGCACCTATGGCACGAGTATTCAAAACACCCCACGAGCTGCTGGACGCGGTGGGCGAGCAATTGGGTCGTTCCGATTGGCTGGTCATCGACCAGGATCGAATCAATCTCTTCGCCGATGCCACCGGTGATCACCAGTGGATTCACGTCGACCCGGAAAAGGCCGTGGACGGCCCCTTTGGCGCGACCATTGCCCACGGCTACCTGACCCTGTCGCTGGTCAACAAGTTCTTGCCGGAGATCATCGAGGTGCAGGGGGTCTCCATGGGTGTAAATTACGGCTGCGACAAGGTGCGTTTCCCCTCGGCGGTGCCCGTGGGTTCCAAAATTCGCGGCAGCGGTGAATTAGTCCGCGCCGAGGAGGTAAAAGGCTCCATCCAGGCCGTGGTTCGGGTAACCGTGGAGGTTGAAGGCAGTGACCGGCCCGCTTGCGTGGTCGACACCATCAGCCGCTTTATGCCCGCCTGAAACCGGATACCTCCCGCCAGGGCTACTTCCAGTAGCCCTGCTCCACGCGCAGGGACACGACCTTCCCCTCGGCACTGGTCACGCACTTCGACTTGAACCGGACCTCCGTACGCGTATCGCCGGAGCGAGAGTTGATCCAGTAAGTTTGGTTCTGGCCGGCGTCGGCCCGTGGTCGTGAAGCCAGGTTTGCCCGGTGCTGGGCCGGGGTTCTGGTCAGGCTGTCCACGGCCTGGGTGCAGGCCGCAGGGGCGGGCATGGCGCCAGCCTGCACGGTGGTTGCGGTCAGAGCGGGGAGCAATATCAGTGGCAACAAGGCTTTGCGTATAGTGTTCATAGGGGCACTCCATTTGTCTCTTGATGCAATTAGTTGCGTTACAGGACTTATAATAGACTTGATTAGTTGCTTAATGCAACGGATAATTGCAAAAAATTTCAAGGGAGGCTTTTCCAATGGTCAAATGCAGTTTCGCCCACATGGATTGTTCCGTGGCCAGGGCACTGGATAGTATCGGTGAGTGGTGGACCATGTTGATTTTGCGGGACCTGATGGTATTTGGCGGTCACCGGCGCTTTGAGCAGCTGCGCGATGGCCTGGGTATCTCGCGTAATATTCTTACCGAACGCCTGCGGGGCCTTGTGGATAGCGGTATTGTGATCAAAGTGCCGATTGCAGAGGGCGCTCGCCGCCAGGAGTACCGGCTTACCGAAAAAGGGTGGGATCTTATGCCCATTATGGTGGCCCTGTCGCAGTGGGGAGACAAGTGGCGGCCCGACCCCCAGAACGCGGATCTTCGCTTCCAGGATCAGCGCAACCATGAAACTATTCCCCCGGTTGCGGTTATGAGCACCGATGGCCGGCTTCTCACGGCAGCGGATATTGAGATAGTGCCGCTAAAAGAGGAAATGCAGCGCTTTCTTACCAGCTGAACCAGTATACGGAGACGCGGATTATGGCTATACGGCCTGCGGCGACAGTCGTGATAATACGGGATGCCGATAACGGGCTGGAAGTGTTGTTGGTGGCTCGCAATAGTAAACGGGGCTTTGCCCGGGGTGCCTGGGTGTTCCCCGGCGGTGCTGTGGACGCCCACGAACGGGAGGGGCGCGAGGAACAGGATGCGGCGCAAATAGCGGCTGTGCGCGAATGCCAGGAGGAGGCGAGCCTGCTGCTCGACCCCGGCCAGTTGTTGCCGATCTCCCATTGGCTCACGCCGGAAGAGAGCCCCAAACGCTTCGCCACCTGGTTTTTTCTCCATCATACCCGGCTCGACCAGGAGGTGGTGGTCGACGGTGGCGAAATCGTCGACTATCGCTGGGCCCGCCCCGGTGAACTCATCGAGGAACACCGGCAGGGGCGGCTCAAACTCATGCCGCCGACCTTTGTCACTCTGCTCGAGCTGTCGCGGCATCAATCGGCCGATGAGAGTATCGTCGCCTACCGTCGGCGGGGTTTGCAGTACTACCTGCCGCGGCTGGCCATGGAGGGTGAGCGCATGTGCTTCATGTATCAGGAGGATGCCGGTTACGAAAACCTCGACCCACAGGCGCCCGGCGCCCGGCACCGTGGTTATATGGATGACAAGGGATGTAACTACGAGTGTGATATCGACGAAGTCATTCCCGTGACATAGAAAGAGGTCAGATTGTGGCTCGAACCTTTGATGTGGTGTTATTTGATTTTGGCGGGGTTTTTACCCCCTCTCCCTTTGCGGCGGTATGCCGCTACAGTGTCAAACTGGGCCTGGCCCCGCAGCAGCTGAACGACATCGTCTTTGGCTCCTATCACATGGATGGCGATCACCCATGGCATCAGCTGGAGCGTGGTGAGCTCAGCCTCGAGGATGCCCGCCAACAGATACTGGTCGCGGGAAAAGCACTGGATGTCGAGGTCGATATCTACCAGGTATTCGCGGCAATGGCGGAGGATATGGGGGAGGACAACGGTATCTACCAGCTCCTGGTGGACTACGTCGCCGAGCTTTCAGCGGCCGGGTACACGCTCGGTATCATCACCAATAACCTGAAGGAGTTTGCCGACGGCTGGCGAGCCATGCTGCCGGTAGAGGAGTTGTTCGATTTTGTGGTCGACTCCAGCGAGGTCGGCATGCGTAAACCCGACCCGGCTATCTACCACCGTGCGCTGTCCCTGGCCGGGCTGGAGCAGCCGGACAAGGCCGTATTCATCGACGATTACAAGGGCAATGTCGAGGCCGCCGCCGCGCTCGGTATTCGGGGTTTGCATGTCGACGGTGACCAGCACAAAACCATTCGCGATTTGCGGCAAGTGCTGGGCAATTGAGCGCCGGTGGTGGAATAAAGTGGCCCGGGTTAATCAGCAGGACATTGCAACCGCCCGCTTCCAGATTATAATAGGCATCTCTTGAGCAACAGTAAGTCCGTTAGATCAATGCCGTCATCAACAAGCCTTCAGCCACATTTAAATCCGCTCTGGTATCGGGGGATCAAGGCGGCTGATCGCCTCGCGCATCGCCTGGGTCTGGCGAAGCCGGTGGATGCCGGGCGCCTGGTGAAAAAGGCGATAAAGTCTCAGGGTGGGGAGGCATTCAGCGATACCAGTTTTAACGAGGCGCTCACGATTCTCGTCGACTCCGCCAATACCGAAGCCGACCTGAACGGTTTTGGCCGCGTGATGTTGTCGAACTTGCTGAGGGTATTACTGACTCATCGCCTGCGGGTAGAGGTCTGGCGCAGGAGCCATCCCGAAATAGACAGGGAACGCATCCGACAGCCGCTGATAATTGCCGGCTTGCCCCGTACCGGCACGACCTTTCTCTATCAGCTGCTGGCCCAGGATCCGCAGTTTCGAGCCCCGCGAACTTTCGAGATCGATCGGCCGGTACCGCCCCCGCTGGAAGATGCCCTGGAAAAAGATCCCCGCGTCCGCGAGGTGCAGCGCGGCTTTGATGTCATCCACCGCATCGTTCCGCATATGCAGGCGATTCATCCCATCGCCGCTCACTTTCCCGATGAATGCCAGCAGATCACCTCCTACCAGTTTTCCAGTATCGGCTTCCAGCATATTATGTATGTGCCCTCGTTCCAGCGCTGGCTGTTGCAACACGATTTCACCGCGGACCTGGAGTTCCATCGGCGGTTTTTACAGCATTTGCAGTCCGCCTGGCACCGCGACCGCTGGCTATTGAAGTCTCCGGCCCATGTGCAATACCTGCCCACGCTACTCAAGGTGTATCCCGACGCCATGGTTATTCACACCCACCGTAATCCGCAGGAGATCATGGGCTCTGTGTCCAGCCTGAGCTGGACCATGCAGGATGTGTTTAGCGATAGTGCCGACCCGCTTCGCTCCGGCGTCGGGCAGCGAGACTTCTGGTCGGCGGTCACCGAACTCTGCTTGCAGGATCGGCAGCGCCTGGGCGATACCTCTTCCATTTTCGACATGCGTTATCCTGAATTGGTCGAGGATCCCTTTGGCCTGGTGCAAAGAATCTATCGCCACTTCGACCTCGAGCTCAGTGCTTCCACCGGGGAGGCCATGCGCGGTTTTATTGCCACCCACGGTCAGCACAAGCGTGGTAAGCATAAATACGATCCCGCCGTGTTTGGTGTCGACGGCCTGGATGACATCGATGTCTACCGCCGCTATCGACAGCGGTTTGATGTATAACCGGAGCTAAAGCCATGATTCGCCCCCGTCGCTCGGTCTTGTATATGCCCGCCTCAAATCTGCGGGCAATGGAAAAAGCTAAACAGCTTGCCGCCGACGTACTGGTGTTTGATCTCGAGGACGCTGTGGCGCCGGCGCGGAAAGACCAGGCACGGCAACAATTACTGGAGGCGCTGGAGCGGGGCGGCTACGGCCAGCGGCAATTGGTCGTGCGCATCAACGGTATCGGCACGCAGTGGTTTCAACGGGACCTGGAGGTGGCGGCGTGTTCGGGCGCCCACGCGGTC
>JAUXCW010000170.1 GCA_030618705.1 Gammaproteobacteria bacterium
GCGGCTCCCAGCCCAGGACTCGCCGTGAATACATCCATGTAGGCTCGGGCGCCGGGTCCAACCGGCGCACGGTCCTGCTCTGGAAGCCCCGGTCCCTCCGTCAATATCGCTAAAGTCAGTGCCATTCGGGACGCTACCCTTTTTGGGGGTTAAAACAACCAGTACGTAGCGCACCCCGCGCCAGCCGGGTCTCGGTTTTATGGCCCAGGGCAGGCAAGCCCTGACGCGAATAGCGCTTGTTGTCCCACTTGGGGGTAGAGCTCCCTTTCTCGTTTACCTCCCTCGTTTGTCTCCCTCGAATAGGAAAACAGCTTGCACTGTTTACACTCCCGGTTAAACTTCGCCCACCGCACCAGTTGCGGCCCAAATAAGTGTCCAGGGTAGGTTCGGGAAGCTGCATGTATCACGGCGAAAAGCTCAATAGTATCACCCACCTGGTGGGGTCGGCGCTGGCCTTTATGGCGTTTGGCGCCCTGCTGTCGGTCAGTATTCCGCTGGGCAACCCGTGGATGATAGCCAGCTTCTCTGTGTTCGGCGCCACCCTGGTGCTGCTCTATACCATGTCCACCCTGTACCACAGCTTTTACCCGCCGAAGTTGAAAAAACTGTTCCAGAAAATGGATCATGTGTCCATCTACCTGCTGATTGCGGGGACCTATACCCCCTATATGCTGGTCTCCCTGCGTGAAGGTAGCGGGCCTCAGCTATTCGCGGTGGTCTGGGGTCTCGCCGCCGTGGGAATCTGGCTGGAGTTGCGCGAGTCCCGGCGCAATGAGCGATTGCAACTTTTCATCTACCTGCTCATGGGCTGGTTGGCGGTGCTGGTGTGGGACAATCTGCGGGTAGCAATCAGTACGCCGGGGGTCATGTGGCTTACCGGCGGTGGTATCGCCTATACCTTCGGCATTATCTTCTACGTGATGGATCACAAGGGCAAACTGCAGCACGCCCATGGCATCTGGCACTTGTTTGTCCTGCTGGGCTCTGCCTGCCATTTTATTTCCATTATCCTCTACGTCCGTTAACATAAAAGGGGACGCAACCCTTTTTTCTTTTTTAAAGGGTTGCGTCCCCTTTTATGTGTTGTTCTTTTAAAGGGTTGCGTCCCCTTTTTGGGGTGGCGTTCCCTTTGGAGGATTTTGATGTCCAAAAATATTCGTGCCCTCAGTCACCGGACGGGCTTGCGACGAAATCTATTTACAGCGCTGCAGGCCTCAGCCGGTGAGCAGGGCAGCCCTGGGCGCGAACAACTTGCTGCGTTGGGGGAGCAGTGGCGGATAGGCGAGGCGGCTACCCACGCAAGCGCCTCGTTCTATGACTTTCTGCACCCGGACAACAAGGGCAAGCGGGAATGGGTGTGCAAGGGAACGGCCTGCCTGCTCAACGGCAGCAGCCAGGTGGCGGCAGCCGCTTGTACAGGGCACGGGGATGCACTTTGCATCGGCCATTGTTACCAGGGTGGTGGCTTGCTGCGCCAGGATGAGGAGGGCCGCTTACACAGCCTGGCCCGTTGCGGAGAGTCTTTTACCTCCGTCGCAATGCCCGTGTACAAGCTGGCTGAAAGCGCGATACTGACTACTGTCGACGATGATATCGAGGCCCTGTACCGTGTCGCCCTGGACGGCGAGGATGTGCGGCAGCAACTTCAAGATTCGCAGTTACGAGGTCGGGGAGGGGCCGGCTTCCCTTTCGCCTTAAAGGTACAGGCCTGCGCAAACGAGGCCGGTGACGAAAAGTACATCGTCTGCAATGCCGATGAAGGTGATCCCGGCGCGTTTTCCGATCGCTACCTGCTGGAGCAACAGGCGCATAAGGTGCTGGCGGGCATGTATGCCGCGGGAGTCGCCTGCGGGGCTCGACAGGGCGTGCTGTATATCCGTCGTGAATACCCCGAGGCGGCTACGATTATCCAGGGCGCGATAGCGCAGTATCGTCAGTTGGCCGGGGGCATAACAGAAAAATTTTCTTTCCATGTGATACCCGGCGCGGGCTCCTATGTTTGCGGTGAAGAAACCGCGCTGCTGAACTCCATCGAGGGCCTGCGCCCGGAAGTGCGCACCCGACCCCCTTATCCCGCCAGTTACGGCCTCTGGGGCATGCCGACCCTGGTGTCCAATGTCGAGACCTTCGCCTGTGTGCCCTGGATACTACAGCGCGGCGGCGAGGCCTTTGCCGCCATCGGCACGGAGCGCAGCAAGGGCAGCAAACTGGTTTCCCTGGATGCGCAATTTACCCGGCCGGGTCTGTACGAGGTCGATATGGGGATGGATTTTTCCAGCCTCGTCGAAGATCACGCGGGCGGGTTTAAATCGCCGGTAAAAGCCCTGCAGGTGGGCGGCCCCCTGGGCGGTGTTATCCCGATGGATAAGCTGGCGGGTTTGACCCTGGATTTTGAATCCATGCAGCAAGCCGGTTTTGCCCTGGGACATGCCGGCGTCGTGGCGATACCGGAAAACTTTCCGATGCTGGATTTCCTGCAGCACCTGTTCAGCTATATGGCGGATGAATCCTGCGGCAAATGTACGCCGTGTCGGCTGGGAACAGCCAAAGGCGATCAGTTTCTGCAGGCCGCGGCCGGGGGTGAAAAAATCGACCGGGGCTTGTTCGCCGATTTACTGGATACACTGGAGGCTGGGTCACTGTGCGCGCTGGGCGGTGGTCTACCCCTGCCCGTGCGCAATTGCCTGGAGCATTTTTCCGCTGAACTGGACAGGCATTTCTCGGCGGGAGACCGCGCATGAAACAGGCAACGATCAACGGCGTCGCCGGCAATATCGAGCCGGACGAAAGTATCTATCAATTCGTCAGTCGCCATCTCGGCGCGGGAGAAATCCCGGTACTGTGCCATGACCCGGCACTGGAGCCGTTTGGGGCCTGCCGCATGTGCCTGGTCGAGGTCGCGCAGGGGCCGCATTCCGACGGTCGTCTACTGGCCTCCTGTCACACCCCGGTGGCAGAGGACCAACATATAAGCACGCGCTCGGATCGAGTCCTTAAGCTGCGCCGCAATATCCTCGAATTACTACTGGCAAACTACCCGCAGGACAAGATCCGCCCGGCCGGCGATGAACTGGCCAGCCCTTTGCAGAAAATGCTGGCCGAGTATGGCGTCACAGAAAGCCGCTATCCGCAGTCGGTAGAGCCGGGCCGGGTGGAAGACAGCCATACCTATATTCACTTCGATCCGGCGGAGTGCATCCATTGCTACCGCTGTGTTCGCGCCTGTGATGAAGTGCAGGGGCAGTTTGTGCTGGCGATGGCCAACCGCGGGATCGACAGCCATATTATCAAGGGGCAAGGGGGCCAGGGACAGGGGGGCAGCTTTACCGGGGCGGGTTGTGTCTCCTGCGGTCGCTGTGTGCAAACCTGCCCGACCAATGCCCTGACCGATCGATACCGCTCCAAGTCTGTTCCCTTCGATCGCGCCGTGACTACCACCTGCACCTATTGCGGAGTGGGCTGTAGTCTCGAGGTCAAAGTGGCGGGGGATCGCATTCAGGCGATTACCGGGGTCGAGTCCTCTGTGGTGAACCAGGGGCATACCTGCGTCAAGGGTCGCTATGCCTTCGGCTATGTCTACCATCCGGACCGGCTGACATCGCCGTCGATCAAAAAGGACGGCGTGCATGTCGCCGTCAGCTGGGATGAGGCGCTGGATTTTATTGCCGAACGCCTGGGGGGCATTCGCAGTGAGCACGGTGCCGATGCCATCGCCGGCATTTCATCCGCCCGCTGTACCAATGAAGAAAACTACCTGATGCAGAAGTTTATGCGCGCGGTGATCGGCACCAATAATATCGACGGCTGCGCCCGGGTTTGCCACGCGCCGACGGCCTACGGTATGCAGCATGTTTACGGCACGGGTGCGGCAACCAATTCGATCGAGGAAATTCCCCTGGCCGATTGTATCCTGGTGATCGGCGCCAACCCGACCGATGCCCACCCGGTTACCGGGGCGAAGTTGAAGCAGGCCGCCATTGCCGGTGCCGAGCTGATCGTCATCGACCCACGTAAAATCGAACTGACGCGATACGCATGCCTGCATCTGCAACTGCGGCCCGGCACCAATGTCGCCCTGCTCAATATGATTTGCTACTACTTGCTGGAACACGGTCTGGTAGACGATGAGTTTATCGCCTCGCGAACCGAGGGCTTTGATCAATTTCGCCACCAGGTCTTGTCGCAGGACATGGATGAGCTCGAACAGCTCACCGGCGTGTCGCGTCGGGATGCGCAAGAGTGCGCGCTGATATACGGGCGGGCCGATCGCGCCATGTCATTCCACGGCCTGGGTGTGACCGAACACTACCAGGGCAGTCGCGCCATTATGATGCTGGCCTCCATGGTGATGATGACCGGCAATATCGGCCGACCGGGTACCGGCGTCAATCCCCTGCGTGGGCAGAACAATGTGCAGGGCGCGGCGGATATGGGGGTGCAACCGCACCAGGGTCCGGGTTACCTGGATATTGCCGATCCGCAGGTTCAGCAGTACTACCAGAGGCACTGGGGGGTGCCGGTCTCCGGCAGGCCCGGCCTGAAAATACCGGAAATGTTTGGCGCGGCCCGGGACGGAAAGCTCAAGGCCCTGTGGATCATGGGGGAGGATGTGTTGCAGACCGATCCGAATTCCTGCGAGGTGAAGCTATCCCTGGCGGGGCTCGATCTGCTGATCGTGCAGGAATTATTTATGACCGAAACCTGCGAAATGGCCGATGTGGTGTTGCCGGCGGCCTCTTTCCTGGAGAAAAGCGGTACCTTCACCAAAGGTGCACGCCGGGTGCAGCGGGTGAACCAGGTGATCGAGCCGCTGCCGGGAACGCGTGCGGACGGCCAGATCGTCTGCGACATCATGCAGATAATGGGGTATCCGCAAGCGGACTATCACGCGGAAAAAATCCTCGAGGAAATTTCCGCTGTCGTGGATTTTTTTGCCGGCATTCGCTGGGATAATCTCGGTAAAAACGGCAAGCAATGGCCGGTAAACGCCGACGGTAGCGATACCCAAATACTGCATCAACAGGAGTTTCACCTGCACAAGGGTCAATTCCGCCATTACGATTTTCAGGAATCACCGGAGCTCGAACAATATGCCGGTGACGCTTACCCCTATATCCTTACCACCGGGCGTTTACTGGAGCACTATAACTGCGGCTCGATGACCCGGCGGACACCCAACCGAGAGCTGGTCGAGCGGGATGTGTTGCTGATCAACCCCGCCGATGCCCGGCGGGAAGGCCTGCTCGACGGCGACAGTGTGGAAGTTTCCTCGCACACAGGAACCACGCACCTGCAGTGTGGTGTGAGCGATGAGGTGCAAAGCGGCATTCTGTATACCACGTTCCACTACCCGGAAATTGCCATCAACCACCTGACCTCGGGTATATTCGACCAGGAGGCCATGACCCCGGAATATAAAGTCGTCGCTGTCGCCATTAAACCCGCACAAGGCGCTTTAAAGGGGACGCAACCCTTTTAAAAAGGGTTGCGTCCCCTTTTAGACCAGCTTGACGATGATGTCGCGCAGCAACTCTGACACCCGTGCCAGTCGATCCGCGGCGTGGGACAGGTGGCGGTAGATCTCCCTTTTCTTCATGATGTAGACCACAAAGTCCATGGCGACATCCTCCGGTGTCTGGGCCTGTTCCGCGTATTGCTCCTTGAACTGGTTCTTGTCCAGCAGTTCCACCAGACCAGAGCGATAAATCTTTTTCATATTGCGTTCGGCTTTTCGCGCATGCTGGGCGTAGGGCTCCGCGCCGGCGGGGTCGGTTGCGAGCAGGGCAAATCCATGGCGCAGCGCTTCGACCCCTTCTGTGAGTTGCTCAACCAGCTTGACTATACACTCGTCCGAGGCGATTTCGAACATATGCAGTTCGTAAACCGTGGTCTTGGCAAAATTGATGAGATGGTCGATTCCCGAGATCGCGTCGTACAGGTCCTCCCGGTCCATGGGGGTGGAAAAGGAGCTGTTGAGAACCTCGATATTGCGGAACTTGAGCTGGTCGGCGCGGTGCTCCAGGTCGCGGACTTCCTGCGCCAGTGCCGCGTCGCCGCTTTGCAGGTAGGCTGAAAAGACCTGCATGGTTTCCAGCGCCATATCGTGTTGCTCGTTCATAAGCCCGTAGAAATCCGGCATCCGCGGGAACACCCGGTCGAGCAGGCGTTTCATCAGTGAGTTTGTTTCTTGCTTCATACGGAATCTCCCGCTCAACCGATACCGGTTATGAGATGTACCAGCCAGTAAGTCACGGCGGCCGCCAACGCGGCGCCGGGAATGGTGATCAACCAGGTGCTGATGATTTCCCTGGCCTTGTTCCAGCGCACCGCCCTGGGCCGCTCGGAAGCGCCGATGCCCATAATGGAAGAACTGACCACATGGGTGGTCGATACCGGTGCGCCGATCATCGAGGCGCCGAAAATAACCAGGCCGGAGGTGAGCTGGGCGTCCACCGCGTGTAAGGGTCGCACTTTATAGATGCCGAATCCCACCGTGCGCACGATACGCCAGCCGCCCATCAGGGTGCCGAGGGTGATCATCGCCGCACAGGACAGCACTACCCACAGCGGAACGACAAAATCGCTGATATAGCCACCGAGCACCAGCACCATGGTGATGATGCCCATGCTCTTTTGTGCATCGTTGGCGCCATGGGCGAAGGACAGGCCGGCGCAGCTCAGCCATTGTACCCGCCGCAGGCTCTGGTTGAGGGACGGGCGCGCTCCCTGCAGCAAAAAGCCCATCGTGCGATGCAGTGCAAAACCGATCCAGAAGCCAATCAGCGGAGAGATGACCAGGGCCAGGATAACCTTGGTCACACCGGTGAGTTCGCCATGGAATAGCTGGGCAAAGCCCCACACCACATGCTGCGGGCCGGATGCCAATACCACCGAGCCGATCAGGCCGCCCACCAGTGCATGGGAGGAGGAAGACGGAATGCCGAACCACCAGGTCAGTAAGTTCCAGAAAATAGCGCCACACAGGCCGCACAGAATAATCGTCATGGAGGTGACGACGGGGAGGGAGCTGACATCGATAAATTTGCCGATGGTATTGGCGACCGCCGTACCCCCCAGCAGCGGGCCGATGAAATGGAAGATTCCCACCACGATGACGGCCTGCACCGGCGTCATGGCTCGGGACGCAACCACTGTTGCGACCATATTGGAGGCATCGTGAAACCCATTGGTCACATCAAACAACAGAATGACGATGACACAGACCACGACTAGCAGGAAGACAGAATCCATACGCTAACCATACTACGTTAAAGGGGACAGATCTATTCGTTAAAGGGGACAGATCTATTT
>JAUXCW010000013.1 GCA_030618705.1 Gammaproteobacteria bacterium
ACCAACTGAACTACCGGTCCACGGTAGTAACTTTTTATAGCGAAACTCTTGAGAATAAAACTGGTGGGTGATGACGGGATCGAACCGCCGACCCTCTGCTTGTAAGGCAGATGCTCTCCCAGCTGAGCTAATCACCCTTGGCAATCGAGGGCGCATTCTACCCGAAAGACCTGCCATGTCAAACAGATTTTCCCCCGGACGACAGCCCTGCCACTAAACCCCCCGATCTGGCTCTGGCCATTGCGGATGCAGGCCGTATACTACGACTCCCAGCGCAATCCGACAGAAAAAGAGCATGGAGATTTACAAGGAGTTTTCCTTTGAGGCGGCCCACCGTTTACCCAATGTGCCGGAGGGTCACAAGTGCGCTCGACTACACGGCCACACATTTTATGTACGTATCACCGTGGAGGGCGAGGTCGACCCGCAGCAGGGATGGGTCATGGACTTCGGCGATATCAAGGCGCGGTTCCAGCCTCTCTACCAGCAACTCGACCACTACTACCTCAACGATATACCCGGCCTGGATAACCCGACCAGCGAAGTGCTCGCCCGCTGGATCTGGCAACGGCTCAAACCCGCCCTGCCCCAGTTGAGCAGTATCGAAGTTCGTGAAACCTGTACCAGTGGTTGCATCTTTCGTGGGGAGTAGGCTCCAATGCGAGTGGGCGCTATCCGTTTACGCCCTGCTACCATTGAGCCCACTGCGCCGCTTGGTGAAAGAGGTTATACACATAAGCGAGGGGGAGGCTCGCCGGTAACGGCCAAAGCACTGCGCGAGCAAATTTATAGCTTTAACTATGCGACATAACTACTTGATATATATAGTTTTATAGTCTTTTCTGGTTATTTTTTGAACAGAATACAAAGAGCCCGACTACACAAGGCTGAAACATAAAAGCTTAACGCGTTATCCCCAGAGTTATCCACAGATTCTGTGGACAAAATCAGCGTCCCCGAGGGTTAGTCGCCGGCCGACGCTCCCATCTCCAGCTCCAGAACCCAATCCAGCCGCTTCCACTGCCTGGCCTCGGATTGCAGATCATCTTCCACCAGCGAATGCTGCTCCAGCCAGCCATCTTCCACGCTGAGCGAGAAGCGCTTATCACCCAGCCGCACCAGGCGCAGGGCATCGGGCAGCTTATCGTGCCGGGACCGGGTAAAAATGCAGGCCAGGCGCAGACACAGGACCTTTTCCCAGTCGGGCTCAAAACCGTAGGCCGCGCTGACCGGCTTTAACTTGCGGCGATGATTCAACACCAGGAAAGCCAGCAATTGCTGCTCCTGGCGGGAGAAACCGGGCAAGTCCGCATGCTGCAAAATATAGGCGCCGTGTCGCTGGTAACCGGCGTGGGATATGGCCAGGCCGATCTCATGCAGGTCGGCCGCCCAGCGCAGCATTTCACAGTCGGCGCCGTCAGCGGGCCCCGCGATCTGCTGCCATAAGCCGACCGCCGCTTTGCCCACGCGCTGCGCCTGGTTGACGTCGACATGGTAGGATTTCATCATCCCCTCGAGGGTTTCCTGGCGCTTGTCCCGCTGGTGGAACCTGCCGGCGAGGTCATGGACTATCCCCTCCCGTATGGCGTAGTCGGACACCTGCATTTGCTCTAAGCCCAACTCCCGGAACAGGGCCTCGAGGATTGCCAGCCCCCCCGCGATTACGCTACTGCGCTCTTCGGACAACCCTGGCAGATCGATCCCCGCGATATCGTCGAACGCCAGAAGGACATCCCGAATCTCCTGGATCCCACGCAAGGTGATGGTTGGCTGGCCCCTGACGGCAAGGATACTGCCAATCGCGCGGATGGTGCCCGATGAGCCGACCACCTCCTGCCAGCTGTCATTACCGAGCTGGCCGGCCAGGCTGAGCAATTCCCGCCGCGCCGCCCGCACCGCCCGGCGATAGGCGCTCTTGCGCAACTTGCCATCGGCAAAGAAGCGCAGACTATAAGACACGCAGCCCATATACAGGCTCTCGAGTCGCCGCGGCACCGTATCGCCCAATACCACCTCCGTCGAACCCCCTCCGATATCAACCACCAGGCGTTGTCCTTCTCCCGGGGCCAGGTCCCGGGACACACCGAGGTATATCAGGCGTGCCTCCTCGATGCCGCTGATGATATCGATGCGGTGCCCCAGCGCCTGTTCTGCGCGGCGGAGAAATTCAAAGGAGTTCTTGGCGGCGCGCAGGGTATTGGTGCCCACGGCCCGCACCCGTGCAGGGGGTAAATCCACCACCATGGGACTGAAGCCGTGCAGTGCTTTTAGCGCCCTCTCCTGCGCCTGGCTCGACAAGCCGCCATCGGCCTCCAGGCCGCTGGCCAGCCGCACGGTTTCCTTGCGCCGGTCGAGGCGAACCATCTTACCCTCGCGGAAGGTTGCCAACAGCAAATGAAAGCTGTTGGAACCGAGGTCCAGCGCCAGATAGTTCGGTTCGCTGCGGTCATCTACGTCTATCACCCATGCTCTCCTCGATCAGCAAAGACAAACCTATGATAATCACTGTATTATTTAATCAAGGCTAACACTAATTGAACCTATTTTCTTTCGCGGCCGAAAAGCGGAGTTATAAACATTGTGTCCGAATTCCACGAAAAAGAACTGAGCTGGCTGTCCTTCAACGAGCGCGTTCTGCAGGAGGCGGAAAACCCCTCCACGCCGCTGATACAGCGGGCTCGCTTTCTCGGCATATACTCCAGCAACCAGGACGAATTCTATCGCGTGCGGGTGGCCGACGTCAGGCGACTGGCGGGTTTCACCTCGGGCGGCAAGAAAGAGCACTACGATCACTTGCTCAACCGGATCAAGCACCGTGTCACGCATATGCAGCGTCGCTTCGATACCTGCTACAAGCAAATCATGAAAGACCTGGCGAGCGAGCATATCTACCTGATTGACGAATCCCAGCTCACCGAGGCCCAACACGAATTTGCGGTGCGCTATTTTAACCAACGAATCCTCAATTACCTCGATCCCTTTTTTATCGACGAGGCCACCGAGATGCCGGCCCTGAACGACGCATCAATCTATTTTGCCGTACAGCTGAAGCTCAGCGACGGCAGCCGTCGCTACGCGGCGGTGGCGATACCGAGCAACCGCCTGCCCCGGTTTATCCAGCTACCATCCCGCCTGAATCATCGCGAAACTGTTTTTATTGTGCTGGACAATATTATTCGAACCTGCCTCGCAGCAATCTTCAGGGATCTATTCGATATCCGCAGCGCCCAGGCCTACACCTTCAAGATCAGCCGTGACGCCGAACTGGAACTCGGCGAGGGAATCACCCAGAGCCATATCGACCGGATATCCAGCAGCCTGAGGCGCCGCACCAAGGCCGACCCGGTGCGCTTTGTCTACGATCGTGCCATGCCCAAAGAGCTGATGGCAACGATTACCCGCAAACTGAAAATGGGCAAACTCGACAGCTACACCCGGGGCGGGCGCTATCACAATGCCAAGGATTTTATGAGCTTCCCCCATGTCGGCCCCGCTAAATTTCTCTATCGCCCGCTGCAGCCGATCAAGTTCCAGCCCCATGGGCAAAGCCTTTTTGCCGCCATCGCGCAGCGCGATATCATGCTTTACTACCCCTATCATGACTTTATGACTGTGGTCGACCTGCTGGGGACCGCGGCTATCGATCCCCATGTCAAATCGATCAATATCTCGCTCTACCGCATCGCATCCGATTCACTGGTTGCAGCCGCATTGATCAACGCCGTGCGCAACCGCAAGAAGGTGACCGCGGTACTCGAATTGCAAGCGCGTTTTGACGAACAGGCCAATATCAGTTGGGCACAAAAACTCACCGCGGCGGGGGTCAATGTGATTTTCGGTGTGCCGGGGCTGAAGGTGCACTCGAAAATCCTCTCCATCGTGCGCCACGAGGCAGGCGCAAACCGCTACTACAGCCATATAGGAACCGGTAATTTCAACGAGAATACCGCGAACTTATACTGTGATATCAGCCTCTTCACCGCCCACCAGGAAATCGGTCGCGACGTGGCGAATGTGTTCGACTTCATCAAACACAATTACAAGCGCCACCAGTTCAAGCATATCGCGGTATCCCCTTACACCAACCGCCTCGCACTGGTAGATGCCATCGAGAGGGAGATCGAATGGGCCAGACAGGGGCGCAAGGCCAGGATACAGCTCAAATGTAATAACCTGGTGGACGAAGAGGTTGTCAATAAGCTCTATGAAGCCAGCGCTGCCGGGGTTGAAGTCAGGCTTATCATACGCAGCATGTGCTCGCTGTTAGCGGAAAAACCCGGACTCAGTGAAAACATTCGCGCCATCAGCATCGTCGACAAGTACCTGGAACACGCGCGCATCTACATCTTTAACAACGGTGGCGACCCCAGCTATTTTATTTCCTCGGCAGACCTCATGACCCGCAACCTGGACTATCGCGTGGAAGTCACCTGCCCGATCTACGATGCCGGGCACAAGGCCTTCCTGCAGGGCTTGTTCGACATTCAGTGGAAGGATAACGTCAAGGCTCGCTCCCTGGCCCACGACCAGGAAAACACCATCGTCGACCAACAGCGAAAGCGCAAGCTGCGTAGCCAGGATGCCATCACCCGCTACATTGCCAGGCAGACAAAACAAAACAGTGTGGAGACAGCGCGCAGCACGAAGCCCGGCGCTAATAAACCCTGAGTTCTTTCGGCCGAATCAAGGTCACGACACGGCCGGCCCCCTGGGAGAATTGCCGCCAGTTATCCAACTCCAACTCTAATTGGCAATAGGCACAGGTGGGGAAATTGGCTACGGATTGAGCCGAATACCACTCCACCATATCGTGCAGGGCCGGGTTGTGCCCGACAAGGGTGAGTTCGTTTTCCTCCCGCCCACTGAGCCATTCGAGCAGCATGCGAAAGTCAAAGGTGTAGAGTGCGTCTGTGAATTGTATCGAGGCCCCGGTTTTGCCCAGCGTATGCACCACATCGTCGATGGTTTGACGCGCCCGCACTGCCCCACTGCAAAAAACGGATTCAGCTATCCAGCCGGCATCCGCCATTGCCCCCGCCACAAGCACCGCATCCCGGTGGCCACGTTTTTTCAGGGGGCGGTCGATATCGCCAAGCAGGGGATCTTTCCAGCTCGATTTGCCATGGCGAAGCAAGTGTAATGTTTTCATCATTAATTGAACCAAAGATCGGACGGAACCACGGGATTAAACTGTGATGCATTTCTCAAAACGGCGATCATCCAGCTAAAAAACCAACCGTGCCAACATCACCCACATCGCCACAGAGGACACGGCGTAGACGCCAAAACGATGATTGACATTGTTATAACTGCACTGGACCAGCGAATGGACAACACGAAAAGCCACAAAGACCCACGCGCAAATAATGTCTGTGCTATCCACGGACTGAGTGATAAACAGCACGATACAAATAATATAGAACAGAACCGGCATTTCGAGCAGGTTGCGAAAATTGTAGCCGGGATTGGCCGCATAGGGCGGCAGGGTATTGTAAACCTGCGTCGGCGTGGACAGATCCTGTGCATCGGTCTTCTCGACGGCCATAAAGCGAAACCGGGTCGCAAACATCCACAACCACACCAGGAATGTCAGGCATAGCATCGCCAGTACCGGGGACAGAATACTCGATTGCATCAGCTGTTCTCCTCACAGATTCGGGACAAGCCCGGCAGGATACAACGAATGCCCTCCGGACTGCCAGTGCGGTCAGCAGCACGTTGATTTACGAGTAACTGCAAGACCACGCCAACACCAGCTGAAAGGCCGATAAAATCTGGCTATTCAGGACTGCTAGCCTATATTTAGGCTAGTGTTTTGCCATGGTAAGTGTGATGCAGTTCAAAGTTTTATTGTCCATTGTACTCGGTGTATTGGTGTTGACGTCAAACCCTGCCCATGCGGCTACTGACGGCAGGCCCGGGCTCAGCTCCACGGGGCAGATTTTTATCCGCCTGGAGTTCAGCCAGAGCGTACAGGTAAGCAACCTTAAAGATATCGAGCTCGTCATCGACAACACCATGCTGACCAACGGCATCGAAACCACGCAGGTATTTTGCGTGCGGGGGAGTAAATCCGGTTACTACCGCATGATTGCCAACAGCGACCGCGGGGGCAGCACGCCCTTTTCCCTGACGGGTGACAGCGGAGAGAGCGTCGCTTTTGATTTGTATTTCAACGGCAATCTCAGCAGCAATGTACTGGAGCCGATGACACCCGGTGTCCCCTCACAGAACTATTCGGTCAAGAGTGCCGGAGTCCACTGCAATGGTGAGGACAATGCGGAGATCGCCATATTTATTCCGGCAGAAGAATTGCGTGACAAGAGTGACCAGGTGTTTTCAGGATATCTCAGCTTGACCGTCGCTGTTGAATAATAAAACCGCTAATAACCAGAGAAGACAAACATGAACCTCCCATTGCGCATCAGCCTTATCCTTGCCCTCTGCTGGATCACCACCGGCGTCAAGGCTGGCATTCTACTCGACAAGTCCATTGTGGAATTCAGCGACGGTGGAACACCGCGGCAGGATATCTGGGTGATCAACGACGACACCGAAAACGCCTACGTCAAAATCCAGGTTCTGGAGGTGCTCAATCCAGGCACCGGTGAAGAAACCCGCGACGAAGTAACCGACCCGGACAACATCAGCTTTGTCGCGACGCCGTCAAAACTGGTAATTCCGCCCAAGGGCAGAAAGCTGGTTCGACTGGTCAATCTCGCCCCCATCGGAGAGGAGCGGGTTTATCGCGTCAACTTTACGCCGATCCTGCCACCCCTGGAGGAAGAGGAAGGCGCCACGGTCAGGGTCGTCATCGCCTACCAGGTACTTGCACTGATCCACCCGGAATCTCCCGTGGAAGACCTGCAGGTCTCCAGGCAGGGCGACACACTGAAATTCCATAACAAGGGCAATAGCTACGTATTGCTCGGCGGCGGCAGCCAGTGCGACGCACAGGGAAACAATTGCGAGGATTTACCGGCACGACGCCTCTACGCCGGTAACGAGTGGCAGGTCACCCTGCCCTATACCGACACCCCGGCCAACTACAGCATCACCAATTTCAAGGGCGGCAGAAAGGAAACGATTCAATAATCGATTGTTGATTTGACAGGCAAGAAAGCAAAAGACAAGAATGGATTCTTCCTAATGATCCTGGCACTACTGCTAGCGACCACTGGAACCATTAGCTCCCTGATGAGCGATGGTCCGTCGCCTGTGGAACAGGCAGTTTCTCTACCTCGCTCTGCCTATGCCGCACAGATATCTGCTCCCGCCGGCACCGTGGTGCAAGCCCCGACGCCTCCCGCAACCAGCACACCGCCGACGCCGTCATCCGGCAGTTCTAACGCCACGCTATCACAAGCGGCAATACCCCGATTGGATACAAGGTTTGCCGATACAGTGGAAATGCCCACCACTAACCGGGCCCTGGCCCCTGCTATAGGCACGGCAGAATCCTACCTGGTATTGGCGGCGGCGGATCCCGTTATTGCCAGCGATGCGCAGGCTGCCGGGGCCCTGGTATCCGCAAGCGACTCGAGCGCCGTCGCAACAAACCTCAGCCCCACCGCCTCCCGGCAGGCAGGCGATCCTGTCCCCCGGCGCCCTGTCCCCGGCCAGGTGCCCGCGGGGTTTGAAGCGCTGTTCGAACAACAGCAAACCATGGTCGATGTCTATTTCGGCGGTTTATTCCTGGTGACGGTGCAAGCGGTGTTCACACCGGATGAAATCACCTTCCTGGACCCGGGTGCCGTGGTGGAAAAAATTCCCGACTTGCTCGACAGGGAACGCGTCCTCGAAGCACTGAGAAACCCCCAGAACACCAACCAGGAAATGCGTTGCTATTACCGGGGTCAAACCAATTGCGGCACCCTGGCGGTCGACATCGCCGGCACTATTTTCAACCCGGACAGCTACCGCGCCGATATTTTTGTCAACCCGGGCTTACTGGCGGTCTCCGCACTGAAGGTCAACAAGTTCCTGCCGCCATCCAGCGCGCGGGTCTCACTGCTGCAGAACTTCAACTACGCGTTTTCCGGCACTGACGGCGCACTGACCGACACCTCGAACCTGTATTCCCTGACCTCGATAGGCTATCGCCAGAACTCCGTAAAAATGGTGTCAAACTACACGGACAACGAATTTTTTAATATCCAGACTCTCGCCTACCAAAGGGACTGGGATGCCCAGCGCCTGCAACTCGGATACTTTCTCACCGACAATCAGGGACTGCGATTCGCCGGTGAATACGAGCTCGCCGGGGCCCGTTTCGGAACCGCACTGGATATGCGCGAGGACCTGCGCCAGACCAGCGGCAATGAAATCCAGGTCTTTCTGCAGAGCCGGGGTGAAGTCTCCCTGTTCAAGGACGGCAGGCTTATCTCCAGCCGTATTTATGACGCCGGCAACCAGGTACTGGATACAGCCAACCTGCCAGGTGGCGCCTACAATGTGGAAGTTCGCATCAACGACAGCGGTGGCGAACGCACCGAGACGCAATTCTACGTCAAGAATAATCGCCTCCCCCCCCTCGATATGCCCCTGTACTTTGTCGAGGCGGGGGAGCTCACCCTGCCCAAACGCGCCCAGGTTTTGCCCAACGGGACCAGCGAGTACCTGTTTCGTGGCGGCATCAACAAACGGCTGTCGGCATCCAACGTCCTGGTCGGCGGCCTGAGCACCACGACCAGTGAATCCCTCGGTGAGGTGGGCTGGTTCGGTATCGGCAGGGGTTACGAACTCTCCCTCAATACCGCCCTGGGCAGCGACAGCCGCTACGGTTTCAGCACTGATTTTCGTCTCAATCTCTATCGCAGCTGGTTGGTGGGGAGCTATCGGCAGATCTGGGGCGGCGAGAGCGACCCGGAACAAGTGTTCAGTCTGCTGGGCAATGTCAAGGAACAGGCGACGCTCAACCTGAATATCCCCATAGAGGAGTCACGACTGCAATTGACCGCCCGCTATATCGACGCCCCCGGCCAGGAGACGGTGGATACCTACAGCCTCGGCTGGGATATGCCCCTGATGCGAACCCGCAGTTCCAACCTGCGACTCAACCTGCAGTACACCTTTGACGGCGGCAAGAACTTTGTTTTCGCCACCCTGCGCTGGCGCCGTGGCCAGGGCGCCTGGACATTTAACGTCGACCCCGCTTATGTGCTGGAGGATACCGATACCGGTACCGACAGCTATCTCCGCGGCGCCGCCAACGCCAACTGGGACAGCAGGGAGACCTTGCAGTCCCACCTGCGTACAAACCTCGGCGCCTACCGCGACCAGAACGCCCACTCCGTTGGCGCCAATATGGACTGGGGAGGTAACCTTGGCAGAATGCGCATGGGGGCGGAGTATGTCGATGGGGACGCCAACAGCGGCGCGGTATTCAACGGCAACCTGGCCACCAGCTTCACCGCCGCCGATGGAGGGTTTGCCATGGGCGGTGAAAACCAGAACCAGAGCGCGGTCATGGTGGATGTGCTCGGCGCCAGCAGTGACCTTTCCTTTGACGTGTTGATCAACGGCGGCAGGCGCGGCGTCGTACGCGGCGGCAAGAAGGCGCTGATCACGCTCAGGCCCTTTGAGAGTTATACCGTCAGGCTACGACCCCGGGGCAGTGACTTTGTCTACTTCGAGGACAAGGAACACACCATCACCCTCTATCCAGGCAATGTGGTCAAGCTCAGCTGGGATGTCGCCCAGGTCGATATTATTTTTGGCCGCTTGATCGACCAGCACAAGCAGCCTGTCAGCAACGCCTTGTTACACGGAGTCGCCGGGCTTGCCACCACCGATGAGATCGGCCTGTTCCAGGCGGAAATCAAACAGGGCACACGCCGGATTACGGTGGAAACACGCACCTCCAGCTGCGAACTGGAACTACCAGCCTACACGCCGAAAAACGGTGTCGCTTCCGTGGGCATACTCCAGTGCAACACCGCGAATAAAAAATGAGCTCAGGCCACAGCCGTCTCGGCCCGGGTACTTCCTTTGCCGCGCGCCAACAGGTGACTGACAAACAAGGAACTGGTGAACAGCCCCACCGCCCCGACCTGGTGGGCCGCCGCCAGCGACACGGGCACCAGGTACAGCAAGGTCGATATACCCAGACCTACCTGCACCAGCAATAACGCCATCATGGAAAGCGCGCCAGTTCGTAACGCCCCGCTGGCACCGCCTCGTAAAACCGTTAGCACAAAGACCGTAATCAATACACACAATAGATAGGCAAACATACGGTGATTAAACTGTATGGTCGTGACATCCTCGAACGCCGCCAGCCAGCCAGGATCCGTTGCATACAAGCCGCCGGGAATAAACGAGTTGCCCATCAAAGGGAAAGTGTTATACGCCAGACCCGCCCGGGTGCCCGCCACCAGGCCGCCCGACAGGATCATCAAAAACAACAAACTGCTTATGGCGTAGGAAAAACGTCGCAAGCCCGGGCCGGATGCGGTCACTCCGGGCCGTGTGGAATCAAGCAAGCCAAACGCCACCCACATCATATAGCCGTAGATAAGCACGGCCGTGCCCAGATGCGCTGTCAGCCGGTACTGACTGACCCTGGGGTCGTCCACCAGACCACTCTTGACCATATACCAGCCCAACAGGCCCTGCAGGCCGCCCAGTACGAACATCACCATCAGTCTGGGCACCAGCCCCGGAGACAGGCGGCGGGTAAAGTAAAAAAACAGGAACGGCAGCAGGAATAAAATACCGATCAAACGGCCCAGTACGCGATGGGCATACTCAAACAGGAAGATGGACTTGAACTCATGCAAGCTCATTCCCTTGTTCACTTTCTGGTATTCGGGAAAGTGCTGGTAACGCTCGAAGGTTTGCTGCCAGGCGTCCTCACCGATGGGCGGGATAACACCCATGATCGGTTTCCAATCCACCATGGAGAGCCCGGAGTGCGTCAGGCGGGTGACGCCGCCCAGCAGGATCATTGCCACCACGACGATGGAGCAAAGAAATAACCAGGCCGCTATTTGCCGATTGTAGCGAAGCCGTTCTCGTTCAAGCATAAACCACCCTTTTTGCCCCTCGCGCCGGCCGGCGAGTGTACCCCATGGGCCGATTTGCCGCCAATTCTTTCCTTGCGCCAGCGCAAAAAACGGGCGAAAAATGGCTGCCAGGGTTTACAATAGCGTATTCGACAAGATGGTACCGGTGAGAGGGAAACAGGGCATGGGCAGGAAAAACGCCAGTGGTGGGCTGGTTTACTCGACGCAACAGGGCAGAATGTGCCCGGGCTGCGGTGAGCCGGTGTCGGCGTGTCGGTGCAATCGGCTCAAGTCAGGCACCACCGTCGGCGATGGCATCGTGCGGGTCGGTCGCGAGACCAAGGGCCGTAAAGGCAAGGGGGTCACGACCATCAGCGGCATTCCACTGCCGGCCCCGGAGCTAAAAGCCTATGCTGCGCAACTGAAGAAGAAGTGCGGCACCGGTGGTGCAGTGAAAAACGGCGTGGTAGAAATCCAGGGCGACCACCGCGACGCACTGGTCGAGGAACTGAAAAAACAGGGTTGGGTGGTCAAACGCAGCGGCGGCTAGCCAGAATGATTTAAACTACCCCAGCCATATGCCGTCTTCGGGATTACGTTTTATTGTCGCGGCGGCGCGCCGCACCACGAGCGCCACCCTTGCGCGATTTTCCCGACCGGGGTCCAGGCGAGCCCGGCTTACTTCGCTTTACCGCCGGTGACGATTGACCCAGGCCGGGGTCGATTTCCAGCTGCAGGAGCAAGTCCGCGTAACCCGCCTCGACAGCGCTTTTAATCGCCTCGAGATCGGGAAGCAAATCGTAGTCGCCGTTAAAGCCCCAGTACAGCTTGTCGTTGTAACTCATCAAGCTCGTCCCCAGGCCGATCCCCGGCATCAGGGGAAGGTGGGTATACATCGCCTCCATTTCGGCCCCCATAGAGTACAGTGGCGCCTGCGAACCGGCGATACTGGTCATCAGGGTATTCACGCAGGCGTTCTTGCCGGTAGTAAATAGCGACAGCAGGCCCGAGGGCACCCAGGAGGCCAGCTCTATCATCGAGTCCATGGCCGGGCGCCGCGCTGTCCCCCTGAGTCGGGCGGTGTCGCGGGCAATGGCCTCGATACGGGCGACAGGATCCGATTCATCGAGGGGAAGGCTCACTATCCAGTTCGTTATACCGTCATCAACGGAGCTCTCACCGGTATACACCGGCATCGCCAGCTTGAACTCGGCCCGTTTCAAGTCGAACTCGCGCTGCTCGAACAGCCCCTGCACGCCACCGCTCAGCAATCCCAGGATTACGTCATTGAGGCTGCAGTCGAGTTTGCGGTGCGCCGCTTTCAGTGGCTGCAGGGGTAGTTCCAGCCACTCGACTCGCCGGTGAGCACTGAGTTCGCCGTTGACCGGGGTGTCCGGCGGACGGCGAATCATCGAGGTAAGGGAATTTCTCACCGCTCCAAATCGCTTTTCCAGTTCGCCAATCCCGTCCCGCGGCCGCCGCAGCAACTCCCCCGCATTGCGCAGCGCATCGATGGGCTGTGCATAGCGCCGGTTCCACTCGTCCCACAACAGGGACACCTCGGAGGGCGTTTTTACCGGCTTGAAAGGTGGCGCTTCCGGTAGCCGCTGGTCGGCGTTTTCAGACATCAGCACATGGCTCAGGCTCGGCCCTTCGAGGCTCCCGAGCATACAATGGTGTATTTTGGAGATAATGGCATAGCGCTGGTCCTGCAGCCCCTCCACCAACCACAGCTCCCACAAGGGGCGCTCGCGATCCAGCGGCCGCTCGAGGATACGGGCGGTTAAATTCTTGAGCTGTTCCCTGGAACCGGGGCGCGGCAGTGCCGTGTGTCGAATATGGTATTCGATATTGAAATTGCGATCGTCTACCCAGACCGGAATATCCGCATAGGGAATCCATTTCAGTTTTTGCCGGTAGCGCGGCATACGGTGCAGGATGGAGCCGATATATTCCCGATAGGCCTCGATATCGACGCCGCCATCCGCGGTCATCAGCGGGCCGTTGCGGTAGACCAGGGTCGAGACGGTATCCATGGGCACCGACGGTGATTCCAGCACCAGGAATTGCAGATCCTGGGAGCTTAAACGCTGATACTTTTGCGATACCATGGCTTGCCTGTAGTTAGGGGTGGTTAAGAGTGGTTAAGACTTGTAGCGGTGAATGGACGGATCTTGCGCTCCCGTCATAGCGGTCGCTGTTTTTTGGTGGCGGATTATCGATGATTCGCGGCCGACATGAAAGACCTTGTTTGTAAATCGACCGCCAGGCGCCGCTTCGCAACGGGGGTGCCAGGGGTGTATTATAGTGGATCTACCGTATTATCGAGCGTATCCGGCAGCAATGGCACTGTATAGCACCATCACTCACCATCGAAGTTACCTGCGCGCCATGGGGCTGGCCGCGGCTTACCTGAGGAATCCTCAACGCCTGCGCCAACTACTGGCCCGGGCGCAAGCCCGGGCCGCCGGCGGCCCGGGAAGCTACCTGGCCGCTATCGGCGATAAACTGTCCATTCCCCTGCGCCTACTCAAAGCCTGGCTGTCTGGGGAGTATCGCGAGATACCCTGGCGCTCATTGCTGCTTATCACCGCCGCCATTATCTACTTCGTCATGCCGATAGACCTCATGCCCGATGTCCTGCCCCTGCTCGGCTTTATGGATGATGTGGCATTGCTGACCTGGACCATCAGCCAGATAAGGTCCGACATCGACCACTTTCTCGCATGGGAGCAACAACAGGCCCTGCCCGCCCCGGCCACCTGAACCCGGCGTCCTCTGGCCTCGGCAATTTAACGGGAACCAGCGGGCCCCTGACAATTGGGCAATGAGCGACAGCCGCCATTGGTGAGCTTGTAGGTAAACCCCCCGCCACAAACAGACTATAGACACAAATGGAGCCAGATAAATGTCCACCGAGCAAATCCTGAGAGCCTACATCCTGGAGAACTACCTGTTCAGCGATGACCCGGCGGATCTAAACAACGACGACTCGTTTCTCGAACAGGAAATTCTCGATTCCACCGGCATGATGGAGCTGATCTTTTTTATCGAGGAGCACTACGCTATCGCCGTGGACGATGAGGAGATGGTGCCCGAAAACCTCGACTCCATCGACAAGCTGGTCAGGTATATCGCCGGTAAAAAGAACGCGGCCTGAGCTACCCCGTGCTGCTAGAGGATTTTCTGACCAGCGCCGGTCGCCACCCCGATAAAACCGCCGTCATCTGTGACGGCTCACAACATAGCTATGCCCGGTTGCGACAACAACTCCTGCGCACGGCGGCCTGGTTCCGGCAGCGAATCGATCCGGGTGATCGCGTGGCGCTGTTGCTGGATAATTCAGCCGACTATATCACCAGCTACTATGCCGTCTGGGCAGCGGGTGGTGTCGTCGTCGGCCTGAACACCGCACTCAAGGACGAGGATATTCTCGCGCTGTTACAGCATTGTGACGCGGCGGTAGTGGTGGTCGACGGCGGTAAAAACAAGCGCCGCTCAGCCCTTGCGGACGCGGATATCGCGGTATTGCTCACCGGCTCCACCCAGCTCTCACCCGGCCCGGGGGAAACCAGCCTTGCCGGACTGGAAGCTCCACCCTCCACGCAGGCCCTCTACCAGGGCGACCCTGAGGACCTGGCGTCCATCATTTATACCTCCGGCACCACCGGCGAACCCAAGGGCGTCATGCTGAGCCACGACAACCTGGCACAGAACGTCAAGGCCATCCAGCGCTACCTCGAAATAAATGGCGACGACCGGGTGATGTGCGTGCTGCCTTTTTACTACTCCTACGGCAATTCAGTGCTGCATACCCATATCAGCTGCGGCGCCTGCCTGGTGCTGGAAAATTCACTGATGTACCCCCACCGCGTGCTGAAACAGATGCAAGAGCTGAAAGTCACCGGGTTTTACGGGGTGCCCTCCACCTACTACCTGCTACTGGCACGCACCCGACTCGACAGCGTCGACCTTTCGGGTTTGCGCTATTGCGCCCAGGCCGGCGGCCCGATGAACGGCGCCAAAATCGAGCAGTGGCTGGCCTGTTTGCCCGCCACGGCGTTTGTCGTGATGTATGGCCAGACCGAGGCCAGCGCGCGCCTGACCTGGTTGCCGCCGGCACGGAGAGAGGATAAACCCGGCTCGGTGGGTATCGCCATTGACGGCATGGAGCTGTGTATCATGGACGCCAGGGGACACAGACTTCCCCCTGGAAACCAGGGCGAAGTCTGTGTCCGGGGCACCAGCACCATGTCGGGATACTGGCGCGACGAAACCGCGACGGCAACCGTATTGCGTGATGGCTGGCTCCACACCGGCGACCTGGGGTACCTCGATGAAGAGGACTTCCTGTTTCTGGTCGGTCGCAGCCGGGAAATGATCAAGACCGGCGCACACCGGGTCAGTCCCAGGGAAATCGAAGAAACCGTGGCCGAGGTCGAGGGCGTGGTCGACGTGGCGGTGATCGGCGTCGACGACGACATCCTTGGGCAGGTCATCAAGGCCTGCGTTATCGCCGACCCAGGGGACGCCACGCTGGAAAAGGCCATCCTGCGCCGCTGCCGGCAGCGACTGGCCACCTACAAGATACCCAAAATCATTGAATTTCTTGGCGAATTCCCCCGCACAGCGTCGGGCAAGATCCAGAAACATCGATTAAAATAGGCGCGTAAAAGACCTCGCTGGATAGCCGAAGCAGCGATCTGCTGCTATTTTTTATAAGGTACCTGTCCACGTCGTGGGCCGGCAAGCAATGGTATAAGGAGAGCACTCAACCATGTCCCAGTCGGTCATCGACGGCTGTCGCATTGCAGGCATCGCCACCGCGACGCCGAGCCACGTATTTAACAACACGCGGGACGCCACCGGTTTTGAAAAAGCGGAAATCCGCAAGATCGTGGCCATGGCGGGGGTCAAACAGCGCCATGTGTCCGACGGCTCCATTTGTAGCAGCGACCTGTGCCTGGCCGCCGCCGGGGATCTACTGGAAAAACTGCAATGGCCACGGGACAGTATCGACGGTTTGATCCTGGTTACCCAGACGCCGGATTATTTCCTGCCCTCCACAAGCTGCCTGATACACCGGGATCTCAAGCTCGCACCCCACTGCGCCAGCTTTGATATCGGCCTCGGCTGTTCCGGTTATCCCTATGGTCTGTGGATGGCCGCGATGATGGCCAACAACGGACTGAAGCGCGTCCTGCTGCTTCACGGTGAGACGCCCAGCGTCTTCACCAGCCCCCAGGACCGGGCCACCTACCTGTTATTCGGTGACGCCGGTTCCGCCACGGCCATAGAACAACAGCCCGGGGCCGCGCCCTGGTATTTCAATCTGCAAACCGATGGCAGCGGCTTCGACGACTTGATCATTCCCGCCGGGGGATTTCGCCAACGCTTCAGCGATGACCGGCGGCAATACTACCTGCACATGAACGGTACCGACCTGTTCAACTTCACCATCAAAAGGGTACCACCGCTTATCGCGGACACCCTGTCGATGGCCGGCCTGGCGGTGGATGATGTGGATCACTTCGTCTTCCACCAGTCCAACCAGTTTATGATGAAACACCTGGCAAAAAAATGTAAGCTGCCCGCGGAAAAAACCCCGCTCATTATCGGTGAATTCGGTAATTCCGGCGGCCCCTCCGTGCCCTTGACGATAACCCGGGGCGTCTGTGCGGAACCCCTGTCACAACGCCGCAAAATGATGCTGCTGGGCTACGGCGTGGGCTTGTCCTGGGGCGCGGGCCTGGTCGATCTAGACCCCGACGCCGCCATCTGCCACAGGGAACTGGAAGGCCCTTGCCTGACGCCCTACGAACCTGAGGAATAACCCATGTCAATCGAAACCGCCATCAGCACCGAGGACGCCCTCAGCATGCTGGCCGAAATTTTCGAGGAGCCCCGCGAAAACATTGCCCCCGATATCAAACGGGAAGATATCGAAGGCTGGGATTCCCTGGGAGAACTGTCCATCATGGCCGAATTCGACGAGCGTTTCGGTATTACCATCGACACCGAAGCCCTGGATAATTTCGCGATAGTGGATGACCTGCTGCAGGTATTGAAGGATAATCAGGCCCTGTCTGACGGCTAGCGCGGCAACCATCGCCCCCGGTTTGATCCCCGCATAAAAGTACATGCACAAGCCTCTACCCACGCCCACTACCCGATGAAGCCCGGCTTTAAACAGTCGACGCGTTTGCTGGCCAAACGACTGGGCTGTAGCAGCGAGCAGATGCTGGAGGGGTTTGCCCCGGCTCAGGCCGCCGACCTCGACCAGGTCATCCCATGGCGAGCCGAAAACCAGCCGGAAGAATTACCAGCGGGCGACCGGGACTATCTGCGCTGGCGCTATAATTTTGGCGACAACACCCTCCCCGGCAATCGCAAGAGCTTTCTCTGGCTGCTTAAAATCAAAGGCGAAATACTGTGCATGATGGGCGCACAGCACCATACACTGCACACTAGCGGACAAAACCTCGATATCGCCTATCCCCTGGACTTGCTGGTAAGAAAAGACCTGAATGGCTCGGGACTCGGCGCCTGGATCAACCTGGCGATACAGGATAAATACCCGATATTGCTGGTTATCGGCGGCGGCACCCGGGATTCCGCGAGACTGATCCGCCGCCTGTTCCGGGCCATGCCGGACCGCAAGACCTGGAAACTGCCGGTGAGTACCGAGGGCACCCTGCGCAGGCTGCTTCCCATTGCAATCCTGGCTCGCCCCATCAGCACCGTGGCCGATGGCTTGCTATCCCTGAAGCGGGGTTTCCATCGCGGCACATGGCGGGCGAGCGGCATCCACCTGGAGCCCATCGAGCGCTTCCCCGGGGATATCGCACGGCTGACACGAAACTGGCCCACAGAGGATATTTACCTCGAGCGCAGCGCCGATTTTCTCAACTGGCGGTTTATCGACAACCCGGGCATCGACTACCAGGCCCTGCTGATATACCGGAAGCAGCAATTGCTCGGCTACGTGGTTTACCACCTCTACCATTCCCTGGAAAACAAACAGATGCAGGCGTCCATCGACGACCTGATATGGGAACGCGGCGGCGGCATCTCCGCCCAACAACAACGACTACAATGCATACTTGCCGCTTCCATCGACCATCTCATCGCGCGCAAGGCCCGCCTGATCAGCCTCGCCTCCTACGGCGACCAGGCAGACCGGACGCTGCAGCAGCTGGGATTCCTGCGTCGGAAGGACGAACAAACGTTTTCGATCTTTTCACGCATGGCCGATGACGACTACCTGTTTCAGCCCGAGCGCTGGTATTTGAGCAATGCAGAGGCCCACGGCATGAATTTCTAGATTGGTACGGCAGTACAGAATTCACAGTGGTACAAGATTTAAAACAAGGGCTCCACGAGCTACAACTCTATGAACTACAACTATAATAGAGATGTAAACGTGCGGGATCGGCATTTTCCCGCGGGGAGCTTATTTGCGCCCCAATTGTGGGCAATTTAACGGGAGAGGCAACCGACGGTTTGGCATCGATAAACGCGGTCCACGATTTTTTTACCCGGCAGTGTGAACTCACCCCGGACACCCCAGCGGTGCAGGACGGCAGCAGCGTGCTGTCCTATGGCGAACTGGACATGCGATCCGCTGCCCTGACGTGCCTGCTGCAAGCCCAGGGCGTCGAACCCGGCGCCAATGTGGGTATCTGTATCGATCGCGGTATCGACCTGGCCGTCGCGGTACTGGCCGTGCTCAAGGCGGGCGCCGCCTATGTTCCGCTGGATCCCTCCTATCCCCGGTCGCGACTTAAAATGATGATGGATGACAGCAAATCCGCGGTGGTGCTGGCATCGAGGCAACATGCCGGCCAACTGGAAACCCACGGCGTGCTGATGATCATGGAAGAGCTGGACCTCACGAGTTCGGCCCACGCGAACCTGGCGATGCCGGCAAGCACCGATGAGTCCCTCGCCTACATCATCTATACCTCCGGTTCCACCGGCACGCCCAAGGGCGTCGCAATGCCCCATCGGGCGCTGGCCAACCTGATCCAGTGGCAAATCGGCATGGAGGAATTCTCCGTTGCAGCACGGGTGGTTCAGTTTACCCCGCTGAGTTTCGATGTGCATTTCCAGGAGTTTTTCTCCACCTGGGCCGGTGGTGGCACACTCTATTTCATCAGCGACGAACAACGCCGTGACCCCGCCAGGCTACTCGCCTTTATCGTGGAACACGCCATCGAGCGATTGTTCCTGCCCTTTGTCGCGCTGCAACAACTGCTGGAAGTGGCCGTCAATTACGGCCCACTACCGGATTCGCTGAGGGATATCGTCACCGCCGGGGAGCAATTGCAAATCAGCACTGCCATTGCGGACTTCTTTCGACGCTCACCCCACTGCCGCCTGCACAATCACTATGGGCCCTCGGAAACCCATGTGGTCACCGCCTATACCCTGCCCCCGGATGTCGATAGCTGGCCTACTCTACCGCCCATAGGCCGCGCGATAAGCAATACCGAAATCCACCTTCTGGATCATCAACTGCAGCCGGTCGCTCCCGGTGACAGTGGCGAGTTATGTATTAGCGGGCTCAGCCTGGCCTGCGGTTACTGGCAGCGACCGGAGCTGACAGCGGAGCGGTTTATCACCTGCCCATGGGACCCCTCGGCCACCTTGTATCGCAGCGGTGATCTCGCGCGCCTGGACGACGAGGGCAATATTCACTATCTCGGACGCATCGACGGCCAGGTCAAAATTCGCGGGCACCGGGTCGAGACCGGTGAAGTGGAGAGCCACATCAAACAGCACGCCGAGATACGCGACTGTGCCGTGGTCCCCAGCGAGGGTAGCGGTGGCGAGCGCAAACTGCTCGCCTACCTGATACTGGATGCAAGGCCCCACGGCCCGGCGGACAAGCGTCAGGGGCAGCAACTCACACAATGGCAGGACGTCTGGGACGGCACCTATCAGCAACACAGCGCCGGCGACCCGCGATTCGACATCAGCGGCTGGAACAGCAGCTTTACCTCACAGCCACTGGCCGCCGACGATATGCGCCAATGGGTCGACGGCACCGCCGCTCGCATACTGGAATGCAAGCCCCGCAGGATACTGGAGATCGGCGCCGGCACCGGCTTGATCATGTACAGCGTGGTACACGCTTGCGAGTACTACCACGCCACCGATTACTCCAGCGTCTCAATCGACCAACTGCAACGACAGCTGGCCTCCGTCGACGACATCAGCGCCGGGCTAAAAGCCTCGGTACTCGCCGCGGACCAGATCGCCAGCCTGGCGGATGAGCGCTTCGACACCGTGGTACTCAATTCGGTGACGCAACACTTCGTCAGCATCGACTACCTGGTCACCGTGTTGCGCCAGGCCTGCCAACTACTGGACCGGGGCGGTCGCATCTTCGTCGGCGACATCACCAGTCTCAATACCCGCGCCCTGTTTACGACGTCGCTTGAATGCTACAAGGCGGCAGCCTCCGACACCGCCGATGTATTGCGGGCCCGCATTCAGCGGCGACTGGGTGAAGAACAGGAGCTGGTTATCGACCCCGCTCTGTTTTACCGCCTCGCTGAAGAGATCGACGATATCCGCCGGGTCTCCGTGCGGCTGAAGCCCGGCAGCTACGACAACGAGCTGTCACACTTTCGCTATGACGTGGTGCTGGAAGTCGGCGACAAGGCGCTGCCGACAGTGCAGCAGGAGGATTGGCTGGACTGGCACGACTCCCTGTCCATTGCCGGGCTACCCGCGCGACTGGCCACCACTGCGAACCGTTGCATCGGTATTCGCGCCGTACCCAACGGCCGCCTGCAGCAGGCCAGTGCGCTGGCGCAATGCCTGGGTTCCGGCGAGTACCGCCGTGTTGCCGATATCGAGGCCGCCGCCACGGAGCTCTGCCGCAACCGGGAGAGCGCCCACCCGGATCAATTTCTCGCCCTGCAGAGAGACCACGGCTACACCGTCCAAACGCTGTGGTCCAGCGATCCCGCCTGTTTCGATGTATTGATCAGCGAACAAGAAAATCTCTATCACCGGCCCCCTGTCGATGCCGGCAGGCCCCTACAGGGCTACGCCAGCCAGCCTTTCAATGTCTGTGCGCTGCCAGGGGTACTCGCCGAACTACGCAAACAGCTCACCGAGCGACTGCCCGACTATATGCACCCGGCGAAATATATCCTGCTGCACCAGCTGCCCACGACCCCCAGCGGTAAACTGGACCGACGCGCCCTGCCCCAGCCCTCCAGCCAACGCCCGATTCTGGAACAGGAATACGTCGCGCCCCATGGCGAGATGGAAACCGCGCTGACCGCCATCTGGGCCGAACTGCTGGAGCTCGATGAAGTCGGGGTCAATGACAATTTTTTCGACCTGGGCGGTAATTCCATTCTCAGCCTGCGGCTGGGCCTGGAGATTCGCCGCCAGTTGGATAAGGACATCGCCGTGGTAACCCTGTTTCAGTACCCCACGATCAGGGCACTGGCCGCGCATATGGACGACCAGGAGACACCAGGGGTGTCACTGTCGGAATCCGCCAGGGCCCGGGCCCGCAAACAAAAACAGGCATTTGCACGGGGCAAGCGCCTGGGTAAGGTATCCAGCCGATGAGCGACTTTCAAGACGACGACCAGCACGACGAGGGTAGTATGCAAGACGCGGTAGCGATCATCGGCATGGCCTGCCGGTTTCCCGGCGCTGAATCGGTGGAGGCCTTCTGGGACAATCTTGTCGCCGGTGAGGAATCCATCACCCTGTTCAGCAACGAAGAGTTGCTCGCCGCGGGCATCAGCCCGGAAAAAGTCGCCGACCCCAATTATGTCAAGGCCCGCGGCCTGATCAAGGACCCCGAGCTGTTCGACGCCGCCTTTTTCGGCATCAGCCCGCGGGAAGCCGAGCTGATGGACCCGCAGCATCGCCTGTTCCTGGAGACCTGCTGGCATGCGCTGGAATCCGCGGGCCAGGTGCCGGGCAAAATCGAGGGCAGCGTCGGTGTGTGGGGCGGTATGAGCACCGGCATGACCAACAACACCTACCTGCTGTCCAACCTGCACGCCGATCCCTCGCTACTGGGCGCGGCCGATGTGCTGCCGGCGATGCTGGGTAATGAAAACGACTACCTCACCACCCGGGTGTCCTACAAACTCAACCTGCGCGGCCCCAGCGTCAACGTGCAGTCGGCCTGCTCGACCTCGCTGGTGGCAGCTGCGGAGGCCTTCCAGAGCCTGATGACCTACGGTTGCGATATGGCCCTGGCGGGGGGAGTCTCGGTTTCCTTTCCGCAAAAAGACGGCCATATGTACCAGGAGGGCGATATCGGCTCCCCGGACGGTCACTGTCGCCCCTTCGATGCGGATGCCCGCGGCACGGTGTTCAGCAACGGTGTCGGTGCAGTGGTGATGAAACGGCTGGAAGACGCACTGGCGGATGACGACTATATCTACGCCGTAATCCGCGGCGTGGCGGTCAACAATGACGGCTCGTCAAAAGTCAGTTTCGCCGCCCCCAGCGTCGACGGCCAGGCAGAAGTCATCGCCACCGCCCAGGCCGTCGCCGGTGTCGAGCCGGAAACCGTCAGCTATATCGAAACCCACGGCACCGGTACCGCAATCGGCGACCCCATCGAGGTGGCGGGACTGACCAAGGCCTTTGCCACAGAGAGTGACGGCGACAACACAGCCTGGTGCGGGCTGGGCTCGGTCAAATCCAACTTCGGCCATCTCGATTCCGCCGCGGGGGTCGCGGCATTGATTAAAACCGTACTGTGCCTGCACCACAAAACCCTGGTGCCGACCCTGCATTACAAACAGCCCAACCCAAAAATCAATTTTAGTAACAGTCCGTTCTACGTCTGCAGCGAGACCCGGGCCTGGGATAGCGCCCCGCTACCACGGCGAGCCGGCGTCAGCGGCTTCGGTATCGGCGGCACCAATGCTCACCTGGTACTGGAAGAGGCCCCGCCCAGGGCCGTCGCGAAACCCTCCGACGCCACAGATAATCTGTTAGTCGTTTCGGCAAAAACCGAGGCGGCACTGAAACAGGCCGCTGCGAATCTCGGCGAGTATATGCGCGGCTCCGAGGACAGCGCATTACGGGATATCGCCTGTACCCTGGCTACCGGGCGCGAACAATTCCGCCACCGCCTGAGCCTGGTCACCAGCAGCGTGAGCGATGCCGCCGAGGCTCTGGAAAGTTTCGACCGCAGCCGGCTCAATGTCGGAAAAACCGCTCCCCGTGAGGCATCGGTGGTCTTTATGTTTCCCGGCGGCGGCGCCCAGTACCACAATATGGCGCGGGACCTGTACCAGGGCGATGCCGATTTCCGCGGCGATATCGACCGCGGTCTGGAATTGTTCAAGAGCCGACACAATTACGACCTCAAGGCCGCCTGGTTCGCCGGCGAGTCGGGGCAAGCAGAGGCGGAACTGGAGCGACCCTCGGTACAGCTGCCCGCCATCTTTATCGTGGAGATGGCCCTGGCCAGGCTGTGGATGCGCCGTGGCATCGAGCCCCAGGCATTGATCGGTCACAGCATGGGGGAAAACACCGCCGCTTGCCTGGCAGGGGTAATGTCCTACGCTGACACCCTGGGCCTGGTCAGCCTGCGCGGGGAACTGTTCGAGCAGGTCGAGGCCGGCGCCATGCTGAGCGTCGCCCTGTCCCCGGCGGAGATCGAGCCGTACCTGAACCCGGATCTGTGCCTCGCCACTATCAACGCTCCCGACCAGTGCACCATCTCCGGTACGGAAGCGGCAATCGAACAGCTGCAACAGGGTTTCGAGGGCGACGATGTGGAAGCCCAGCGCATCCCGATTCGAGTCGCCGCGCACTCCCATCTGCTGGAGCCGATACTATCGGCCTTCGGCGACTACCTGCGCAGCATAGCGCTCCATCCCCCCTCGATCCCCATGATCTCCAACCGCAGCGGCGATTGGCTGGGGGAGGATGAGGCCACCGACCCGCAATACTGGGTAGAACATCTACGCCATACCATACGCTTTGCCGATGGCGTGCAAACCCTGGCGGAGCAGGACCAGCGGGTTTTCCTCGAGGTCGGCCCGGGCAAGATACTGGGCTCACTGGTGCGTTTGCAACAGACCCAATTTGCCAACCGCATAATCGCCAGCCTGCGCCACGCGCAGGAGGATACACCGGACACCCGGTCCATATTGAACGCCCTGGGCAAACTCTGGAACTGCGGCGTCGGCATCGATTGGCAACAATCCGGGCTGCCAGAGGGTGGCCGTCACATCCCCCTGCCCCTGTATCCGTTCCAGAGAAAGCGCTTCCTCATCGAGCCGGCGGGACACATCGAACATAGCGTCGCCACACCGGTCGCGCCCACAATCACTCCCCTGCCCGTCCCGGAAGCCGTGGCGGCCGCCGGCTCGCCGCCGGCAGAAAGCGTGTCGTCGATACCCCGGCCACAGAGAATCCTGGACAAGCTCCAGCACATCATCCAGGAATTGTCCGGGCTGGAAGCGGATGAAATCGATCCGGAGGTTTCCTTTGTCGATATGGGTTTCGACTCCCTGTTCCTGACCCAGGCCAATTTGCGCTTTAAAAAAGAATTCCGCATCAAGATCACTTTTCGTCAATTATTTGACGATGCCCCCTGTCTGGCGGCACTGGCCAAATACATCGATCAGCAACTGCCGGAGGACGCACTGCAAGAGGAGGTTCAGCCAGCACCCGTGGCTGCTGGCCAAATCCATGCTCCCGCAATCGGCGACCTGCCACCCGCGGGCGACGTCAGCGCGACCCTGCAGCAAGCCATCGCCCTGCAGATTCAGGCCTCGAATACCGTATTATCCCTGCTGCAAAGCGGCGCAATAGCGACGGCCGAACCGGCGCACGCCGCCCATAAGATCGATGTGCCGGAATCGACAGCGGATGCGCCCTCGGCGACGGGCCGCTTCGGCCCGTTCAAGCCGGTGCAAAAATCCATGTCCGGCGAATTGACCGCCGGGCAACAGACCTACCTCGACGGGTTTATCGAGGCCGTGCAGCAGCGCACGGGCAAGTCGAAGGATTTCACCGCGGAGCACCGACCGCACTTCGCCGACCCGCGCGCCGTTTCCGGCTTTAAAAGCGCCTGGAAAGAAATCACCTACCCCATCGTCGGCGAGCGTTCAAAGGGCTCCCGTATGTGGGATATCGACGGCAATGAATATGTCGATTGCGCGGGGGGATTCGGCGCCACGTTCTTTGGCCACGCGCCCGATTTTATTCTCGATGCCCTGCGGGCCCAGATGGACGTCAGCCTGGATTACGGTCCGCAATCGAAAATCGCCGGGCCTACGGCAAAGTTATTGTGCGAGCTGACCGGCATGGATCGGGCCAGTTTTTGCAACACGGGCTCCGAGGCCGTGCTGGCGGCAATGCGTATTGCCAGGACTGTGACCGGCAACGACCTCATCGTGACCTTCTCGGGGGACTACCACGGCATTTTCGACGAGGTGCTGGCAAAGCCCAAAGCGGCCGGCAAGCAGCGCGTGAATATGCCGATCGCTCCCGGCATCCCCGCCAGTGCAAGCCAGAATATCCTGATACTGGATTACGGCGATCCGGCGTCCCTGAAGGTGATCGAGGAGCATGCCGATGAACTGGCGGCGGTACTGATCGAGCCGATTCAAAGCCGCACCCCTGAATTGCAACCCAGGGAGTTTATCCACCAGCTGAGGAAGATCAGCAAAAACGCCGGCAT
>JAUXCW010000327.1 GCA_030618705.1 Gammaproteobacteria bacterium
ATGATCGACCGCGACGGCAATATGCGCTATCTCCACCGGGGCTACAAACCCGGTTACGAAGATCAGTACCGCGAGCAGATCAAGGAGCTGATTCGGGAATGAGACCGCTGCTGATTGCAGGCATCCTGCTGGCGATGACCGGCTGTTCGATCCAGCCCTGGGTAATGCCCTACGAGCGGGAAAACCTGGCTGACGAGATCATGCAGTTTGAGCGTGACCCGGTCGCTGGCGCTTATATGATTCATGTCTATGAGGCACGCGAGGGTGCCAGAGGCGCCGAGGGCGGTGGAGGAAGTGGTTGTGGATGTAATTAGCGGCCGTCAGCCATACCGCATGAGCCTTCAGGCCAGTATTCGGCGAATCTCGCTACTGGCGGCGTTTTTTGGCCTGTTTCTTGCCCTGCCTGCCCTGGCCGCTGTCCTACCCGAAGACAGGGCCGATGCCCTCTATCACAGCTATAACGGTGACGGGGTCGAAATTACCGGGCCCTCGATTTTGTTTCGTAAAAACATCAAGGACAAAGTCGGCATCCGCGCCAACTACTACGTCGACATGATCAGCAGCGCTTCTGTCGACGTTCTGGCAACCGCCAGCCCCTATACCGAGGAACGCAAACAGATCGGAGTCGGTGTCGACTACCTGCATGAAAAAACCCTGATGAGCCTCGACTACGTCAATAGCGAAGAGGATGATTATACCTCCAACACCATTGGCTTCGCTGTGAGCCAGGAGTTCTTTGGCGATCTCTCGACTTTTTCCATGTCCTACGCCGTGGGTAAAGACGAGGTACGCAACAACCTCGACCCAAGCTTTGCCGAGCCGGTCAAGCGACGCAATTACAATATCGGACTCTCACAGATCCTCACCAAAAACTGGATCATGGAGCTCGCCCTGAACACCATTGTCGATGAAGGTTATCTCAACAACCCCTACCGCTCGGTGCGCTATTACGACGACAGCTCTGCCCGGGGCTACAGTTACCAGGCCGAGGTCTACCCCGGTACCCGCAACAGCGATGCCATAGCCCTGCGCAGTATCTACTACCTGCCCTATCGCGCCGCGCTTCGAGCCGAGTATCGCAATTTTAGCGATAGCTGGGGCATCAACGCCCATAATTTCGAAATGCGCTATATCCACCCACTGGGTCACGGTGTCACCCTCGAGGGCAAGTACCGCTACTACACGCAAACAGCCGCCGATTTTTACGCCGATATCTTCCCCTTTGCCGACAGCCAGAATTTTATGGGCAGGGACAAGGAGCTGAGCACCTTCAATTCCAACACTTTCGGTGCCGGCGTCACCTGGTCCTTTCCCGTCGGCGGCGTGCGATTCCTCAACAAGGGCAGCCTGAACCTGTACTGGGACTATATGATGTTCGACTACAAGGACTTCAGGGATGTACTGGAGGGCGGCCCCCCGGGCGAGGAGCCCCTGTTTAGCTTCAACGCCAATATTATTCGCGCCTTTGTCTCGATCTGGTTTTGAATCGGCGTAGATAACTTACGGAAACAACTGGCGATAATAACTACAACAGACTGTGGGAAACCGCCACTCCCGCCACCGTGATTGCGATAATACTCATCAGCTTGACCAGGATATTGAGGCTGGGCCCGGAGGTATCCTTGAAGGGATCACCCACCGTGTCACCGATGACCGCGGCGCGATGAGCCGCGGAACCCTTACCCCCGTGATGACCGGCTTCGATATACTTCTTGGCATTGTCCCAGGCGCCGCCGGAGTTCGACAGGAATACCGCCAGTACGAAACCAGTGGACAAGCCCCCTACCAGTAAACCAATCACCCCCGCCACACCCAGTACCAGGCTTACGGCAACGGGAATTGCCACCGCCAGCAGCGACGGGGCTATCATCTCGCGCTGGGCACCCCTGGTGGATATCTCCACGCAACGGGCGTAGTCCGGCTCCGAGCTTCCCGCGAGTATCCCGGGGTCGGCCTTGAATTGTCGACGGACCTCCTCCACCATCGTGCTCGCAACCCGCCCCACCGCCTGCATGGTCAAACCACTGAACACAAAAGCCACCATGGAGCCGAGAAACAGTGACACGAGTACCACAGGGTTCAACAGGGTCACATTAAAATAGATCATAAAATCCGCCAGCCCGGCATCTATCGTTGATATCTCGACACCATTGCGCAACACCAGCACGGTCTGCCCCGTGTTGAGCAGTTCAATACGAATCACCTCCAGATAGGAGGCGATAAGCGCCAGCGCGGTCAAGGCCGCCGAGCCAATGGCAAAGCCCTTGCCCGTGGCCGCCGTGGTGTTGCCCAGTGAATCCAGCGCATCGGTGCGCGCCCTGACCTCAGGACCCAGGCCACTCATTTCGACGTTACCCCCCGCGTTGTCGGCGATAGGTCCATAGGCGTCACTGGCCAGGGTGATACCCAGGGTCGAAAGCATGCCGACCGCGGCGATGGCAACGCCGTACAGTCCCTGGATTACATTGCTGAAATCGAATGCGGCACTGAAGGAAAATGCCAGCAGGGTAGCCATGCCTACCGCCAATACGGGAACGGCTGTCGATAGCATACCCACACCCATGCCCGAAATAATAGTCGTCGCCGATCCGCTCAGGGCCGCTTGCGCGATGGTGCGCGTTGGTTTGTACGAGGGCGAAGTCGCGTACTCAGCCGCACGACCGATCACGATACCGGTGACCAGGCCCACCACGACAGCGCCCCAGCTACCCCACAGATTCGGCATCTCCATCACATGGAATGCAGCGAGAGTCGTTACCACCACCGCCGCCGCGCTGACATTGATGCCCCGGGACAATGCGCCGAGCAGGGCTTCCTGGTCCGCACCCTCTTTTGTCTTCACCAGGAAGACACCGAGTACCGACAATAGAATACCCAGGCCCGCAATAACAAAGGGCGCACTCACCGCCTTGGCCTGCAAGCCGGTATCGCTGACATAAGCCGCAGCCCCCAGGGCGCTGGCAGCGAGAATGGAACCGCAATAGGATTCGAACAGGTCGGCGCCCATGCCGGCCACATCACCGACGTTGTCGCCGACATTATCGGCGATGACCGCGGGGTTGCGTGGGTCATCTTCCGGAATACCCGCTTCCACCTTGCCCACCAGGTCGGCGCCGACATCGGCCGCCTTGGTGTATATACCCCCGCCGACGCGGGCAAACAGGGCCTGCAGCGATGCGCCCATACTGAACGTCAATACGGTGGTGGTCACCTGCACCATGCGCGGCCCGTCCGCTGAGCCCTGGGTGAAGCCGTTCACCAACAGAAACCAGAACACCACGCTGCCCAGGCCCAGGCCAACCACGATCAGGCCGATCACCGCACCGCTGCGAAACGAAATGCGCAGGCTCCGCTCCAGAGAGTGCCGTGCCGCCGCAGCGGTGCGAGTAGAGGCCAGGGTTGCTGTCTGCATACCAAAGAAGCCGGCAAGCGCAGAAAAGAGACCGCCAAAAATAAAGGTGAAGGGCAGCCAGGGATTTAGTACCTCGAAGCCGTAGGCCAGAACGGCGAACAGGGCTGCAAACACGGTGAATACGACCAGCATGATACGGTACTGCTGCCGTAAGTACGCCCTGGCTCCGTCTCGCACATGTCGTCCGATGCGAGCCATGACATCGGTTCCCTCATCCTGGCGCACCATATCCCGGAAAAAAAACCACGCGAACACCAGGCCGATCAGTGCGGCAGCAGGAGCAATCCAGAACAGTGGTTCATTCATCAGTCAGGCAGTTCCACTTGTCCATGGGGTCTTATTGTCCGTCTCGCCAGG
>JAUXCW010000196.1 GCA_030618705.1 Gammaproteobacteria bacterium
AAAAGCATTACTTTTTATCTTGGGGGGTTCTATCCGAGGGTCAGCTCAACCATCCGGCTGGATGCCGATATTTTCGGTGATACCGATATCGGAGACACCATTTCCCTGGAAGACGAACTGGGCCTGGAACAAGGTGAGACGGTGCTATGGGGAGGGATGGCCTGGCGGATGTCGAAGCGGAATTCGCTGGAGATTGAATACTTCCAGCTCAATCGGTCCGGTTCTGAAGCGGCGGTGACCAACCCCTTTCAGCTTGGGAATAGCCTGGTAAAGGCCGGCGCCCAGGTGGACACGGTATTCGATGTCGACATCGGCAGAGTGACCTACGGCTATTCCTTCATCAAAAAAGAAAGGTGGGACCTCGATGTGAAAGGCGGTCTTCACTGGCTCAGGCTCGATGCTGAAATCACGCTCAGTGGCGAGATCGTTGATATCACGACAGACAAGGTGATCGAGGCCGGCAGCTCTGTCACCGAGGGGGGCGCGATTGGCGCCCCTCTGCCGCACATCGGATTTTCTTTTAACTATGCGATAACACCCAAACTTCTGGCCCGGGCCCAGGCCTTGCTGTTTGACGTGAGCATCGAACAATACTCAGGTTATCTGTCTGATGTGGGCTTCGACTTTGCCTACACGCCCATCAAGCACTTCGGTTTTGGTGGCGGGCTGAGGTATTTCGATTTGCGGCTTGAAGCTGACGAAACCCGACTGTCAGGAGAATTTAATTACAGGTACTGGGGGCCGAGCATATATCTTATCAGCACTTTTTAGCCATGGGCGCCTGAATAAAAGTATCTGTTGTAGATCGAAAATCTCCTGTATAAACTGTGTTAGTGTTTTCCGAGGCTCGGAAGTTCGGGCTGGGAACAGGTAATCGCCAAAACCAAAAAAACCGCGATACCAATAGGGCTATTCCATGACGAATACAGACAGGGAAAAGACCGGCCTGCTCGGTCAGTTGTTTCGTCCTTCAGCACGCTGGTCGGTGCTGGCTCTACTCGCCATTGGCGTCGCCATCGGGGTGGTCGGCATGGTGGGCTTCGAGGCCAGCCTCAAAGCCACCAACACCGAGACCTTCTGCATCAGTTGTCACGAGATGGAAGACAACTCCTATACCATGCTCAAGCAGACCAGCCACTTCCACAACCGCAGTGGCGTGCGCCCCACTTGCTCGGACTGTCACGTACCCAGACCCTTTATCCCCAAAATGATTCGCAAAATTGAAGCGGCGCGGGAAGTCTGGGGCCATCTCACCGGCATCATCGACACCCCGGAAAAGTACGCGGCCCACGCACCAGCGATGAAAGACCGTGAAGTCGCTCGCCTGCAGGCTAACGACTCCGCCGAGTGCCGCAACTGCCACGACGTCATCCAGACCGACTACAGCTTGCAGACAGCCAAAGCCCGGCAATACCACCAGGCCCTGGAACACAACGATAAAACCTGTATTGATTGCCACAAAGGTATCGCACACACCCCCGAGGGGCAGCAGCCCGAGGCCTACCCACCACTTGAGGGGTAGCAGCCCACACGGCTCAGGCTAATAAGGAACCGCAGTCATGGCACGATTGGTCACCATTGTTTCGCTACTAGGCGCCTATCTGCTCGGCGGCCAGCCGCTGCTCGCCGCGGAAGAAGGCTACGCCCCCCAGGGCTATAAACAATGCCTGAGCTGTCACGACTACGGCGACCAGTCGCCGGTGCATCCCTTGCTGGAAACAGTCCACGGCAAGAAGGACAAAGAGGGCAGCCCGATGGCGGAGCGGGGCTGCGAATCCTGCCACGGTCCCAGCGCCGCCCACGCCGACGCCCCAACCCAGCGCTCCCCGGGTATCAGCTTCGGGCCGCGCTGGAACAGCGGCCTCGAGGCCCAGGACGAGCAATGCCTCGATTGCCACCAGGACAGTATCGGTGGCCAATGGCAGCAGGGCGTCCACGCCGAAGAGAAACTGAGCTGCACCACTTGCCACGACGCCCATACCAGCCAGGACAAGGCCATGGGCGAGACGACCCAGGCCGAGGTCTGCGAAGTTTGCCACAAACCGCAAAAATCCGGTATCCACGCCATGGCGGACAAGCTTGCCGACAACCCGCCCTGCTCCAGTTGCCATCTGTCCCATGGCAACCCCAGCGCCAAATTGCTGATGCTGCACAACCGCTCCACGGGCTGTAACCAGTGCCACGACCTGGTGGCAATGAGCAAGGATCCCGCCGTCAGCCCCAAGGCAACCAGTTACCACCGGACCATGACCCGGCAGGATCGCACCTGCATCGACTGTCACCAGGGTATCGCCCACGCACCGGCCGACAGTGTTGCACCACTGGTCGCGCAAGCGGTCAGCAAAAAAACCGTTACCCTGTTCTCCCCCGGCCAGTCCGACAGCAACTGGCTTCTCACCGAGCACCCGGGCTCCCAGCCCCTGCGCCAGGGGCGGGATTGTGAACAGTGCCATCAGGGTGAAGAAGCCAATATGGGCGCAAAACTCGCCGCCGAGGGCAGCACGGCTACCCGTGATGTCAGCATCGCCTTCGCACAGCAACAGGGCCAATTGGTGGTAAACCTCAGTTGGCGCGGCGACGCCGGGGACCAACAAGTCGCGCTGATGTGGGGTGACGACGGCAACGAGGCATTCCAGCGCGGCGCATGCTGGGCTGCCTGCCACAGCGATATGCCGGGCATGAGTAGGGATCGCGGCCAGGGCCTGAGCAAATACCTCTCGGTATCGCGCAGCCAGCAACAAGCCATCGGCAAGCCGCCCCAGCCCCAACCACGCTCCGAGTTGGATAAACTAATGGCCGCCGGCAACTTCGCCGAGCTTTGGCGCATCCGCCTGGGGGCGGAAACCACCATCGCCGACAGTGCCGTCGTCTTACAGGAAACCGACTGGCAGCAGCAGGGCGATCTGGCCGGCACCGCCAGTTACCGGGACGGCCGCTGGAGCGTCACCTTCAAACGGCCGCTGGCCGGATCCGCGAGGCAAAAGAGCTTTATCGCCGGCAAACGCTATACCTTCGGTGTCGCCTTGCAAGGTGCCGGCCAGGCAGCTTCCGCACACTGGGTCTCACTGCCACTGACCTTCAGCCTTGACGACAAAGACACTGATTTTATCAGCGCAAAATAGCGGGGCGTGACAGACGTGGTCCAACAGACACACAGCAGCAGGGTTCACTTCAAGACAGCGGCGGTCTTGTTGCTGGGCTTGCTGTTGTCGCTGTCGACCCTGCGGGCTCTCGCCGATGAAGAGCCCGCGGAGGAAGCCAACAGCACTTGCCTGGGCTGCCATGCACCCAGTGCCGATGCGCCGGTACATGCCATTCTACAAACTGTCCACGGTCGCATCGGCGAGGCAGGAATAGGCAACTGCGTGGCTTGCCACGGCGACAGTACTGCACACCGCGCCAACCCGGTCGAGGATGCACCGGATACCAGCTTCGGGCCGCGCTGGCCCTCCAGTGCAGAGCAGCGGGACGATACCTGCATTGCCTGCCACAAGAGCGGCAAGCAAATGCTCTGGCAAGGCAGTGTGCACCACGATGAGGATATCAGCTGCAGCCAGTGCCACACACTACATACCCGGCAGGACGCTGTAATGGCGGAGTTGGAACAGGCGGGGGTGTGCTACCAGTGCCACCCGCGCCAGCTCACCGAGGCCAACCTGCCCTCTCGCCACCCGATCAAGGAAGGCCGCACCCGCTGTAGTGATTGCCACAACAGCCACGGCTCGGCGACACCCTTCGCGCTCAACCAGCCGACCCTGAACGACACCTGTTACGGCTGCCATGCGGAAAAGCGCGGCCCCTATTTATTTGAACACGCGCCGGCGGCCGAGGACTGCAGCGTCTGCCACCGGCCCCACGGTTCGGTAAACGACGACCTGTTAGTGGCCCGGGGGCCGTTCCTATGCCAGCAATGCCACTCCGCCGCTTTTCACCCCAGCACGGTATATAGCGGCACCGGCTTACCGTCGGCGCAGGCCAACCAGAATATGCTGGGCAAGAACTGCCTCAACTGTCACAGCCAGGTTCACGGCTCCAACCACCCCTCCGGGGCGGTTCTGACCCGGTAGCGGGGCACGATATGACCAGCAAAATCATCAAATTCGTCATCCCCCTACTGCCCCTGGGCATAGCGGTGCCCCTTGCGGCACAAACCGGCGATGAACCCCCGGATCCCTACAGCGCACTCAGCGAGGAAAGCCGGCCACTGAACACCCGCTGGGAAACCGATTACAAGGGTGAATTGGAGGCCGGGGGCGCTTACGTCAACAGCGACAATTTTATGTTCGGCCAGTACAACGGCCTGTATGAAAAGGGCGCCACATTTATCGGCAACGCCCAGTGGCAGGGTTGGCGCACGGACAGCTCACAGTACTGGCAGGTCGATGCCCGCGACCTGGGCCTGGAGACACGGCGCGGAAAATTGGAATGGGGCATGGCCGGGCGCATGCGGGTGGCACTGCTGTTCGATAACCAGATCCAGGTGAAGAACGACAGCGCGCAAACCCCGTTCCTCGGCGAGGGCAGCGCCAAGCTGGTATTGCCGCCCAACTGGGTCGGCGGCGCCAACACCTCCGACTGGAGCCTGCTCTACCCCTCGCTGCAAGGCTTCGACCGCAAGCTGGAACGTCATAAATACGGCCTGCAATTCGATACCGCACTGGGCGCGGGCTGGACTCTACTCTCTTCCTTCAGCTCCGAGCAAAAAGAGGGTACCGGCGATATCGGCGCCGCTATCTACCGGGACGCCGCATCGCCACTCGCCGCGCTGTTGCCGCAACCGATAGACCAGCGCACCACCGACTTCGACCTGGCCTTCGATTACCAGGGCAATGCGCTGCAACTCAAGGCCAGCTACCACTTTTCCGATTTCAATAACGGTGAAGACCTGCTGAGCTGGCAGAACCCCTACAATGCGGGCTATGGCCCGGTGGTCGATTACCCGAACGGCTACGGCGGTATCGCGCTGGCGCCGGACAACCAATTTCAGCAGCTGCGCCTGACAGGCAACTGGATCATCATGCCGACCCTGCGCCTGCAGATGGACGGCAGCTATGCCCGCACCGAACAGGACGACGACTTTCCCCTGTACACGGTCAACCCCGGCCTGGCGGTCGACGAGCCGGTGCCGCGCAGCGACCTCAACGCGCAAGTCGATACCACCACCCTGGGCCTGGCCCTGGTGGCCCGCCCCATGCGCAAGCTCACCCTCGAGGGACGCTATCGACTGGATGACCGCAACAACGACAGCCCCCGGGACGGTTACCTGTATGTGCGCGGGGATGGCGCCGACCAGCCCGCCAGTAAATTCACCGCTTACAACGCTCCCCACGACACCCGCAAGCAAAGCGCCGCCTTCGAGGGCGCCTATCGCCTGCCCGGTCGCAACAAGCTGAGCCTGGAATATGCCTACCAGCGTGTCGATCGCAGCAATGCCGCGGTGGAGACCACCCGCGAAAACAGCCTGCGGGGCTGGTGGAAAAACAATAGCTGGCAGCCGCTCAGCGCCCGGGTCGAACTGCTCTATGCCGACCTCGCCGCCGACACCTACGACTGGGCGCAATCCTACTACTCGCGCTTCGACACGGAACTCATCAACGAAACCCCGGACGACCAGCGCTATACCACCCACCCCGCGCTGAGCCAATACCATCTGTCCAACCGGGAGCGGTTACTGGGCAAGGTCGATCTCAACTACTTTTTGTCCAACCAGTGGAACCTGGCGCTCAATATGCTCTGGCGGCGCGACGATTTCGACAAGAGCACCCTGGGCCTTATCGATGAGCGCAGCGACAGCTACGTGTTCAGCGCCAATTACCAGCCGCACCAGGCGCTCAACCTCAGCGCCTACTTCAACTTCAACCGCTACGGGGCGTCGCAAAGCGGCCGGGCCTTCGTCGGCGGCGTGGAAAAAAACGCCTTCGCGGTGGTGCCGCCCCTGCCGCAGGCCAGTGACCCGGGCCGCAATTGGGATGTCGACAACGATGACACCACCCGCGCCCTCGGCATGGCACTGCAATGGCAGGCCATGGAGCGGCTGCAATTGGACTTCGACTACAGCTTTATCGATACCCGGGGTGAGAACACCTTCACCACCTACGGCGCGCCGGACCTGGCCACCGAGCCGCTGCCGGAGGTAAAAACCCGGCAACACCAATTCAGGTTCAGCGGTAGTTATCACCTGCGCGACAACTTATCCCTTAACCTGCACTACCAGTATTTCCGCTTCCAGGGTGACAACTGGGCAATCGACGATGTCGCCCCGGATTCAATAAACAAGGTATTGAGTTTCGGCGAGGAAAGCCCCGACGAGAGCGTCAACTACCTGGGACTGTCAGTCAGCTATCGCTTGCGATAGACAGTGCCAAAACGACGCCGGAGTAGAGAGATGAACGACATGGCAAGTACAATCAGGACCGGACTGGCGAGC
>JAUXCW010000295.1 GCA_030618705.1 Gammaproteobacteria bacterium
CGCGGACTCAAAGCCCAGCACCAGTACTGCCTGGCTTCCGTCGCCGACCCGGCTGGTCATGGCTTCCAGGGGGTCGAGCAGACGGCAATTCGAAGGGAACAAGCCGGATTGGGACATGGCCCTCGTCGCCTCGACGCCCTCCGCAAAGCGATCGAAGGTGATCGATGCGGACGCCTTGAAGCGTGGACGATGTTGCAGTCGCATCCATGCCTCGGTGATGATGCCCAGGCATCCCTCGGAGCCGATAAGCATGCGATCCGGGGACGGGCCGGCCCCGGAGCCCGGCAGCCGGCGACTTGCCAGGATGCCCGATGGAGTGACCGTGCGGATAGCCTCGACAAAGTCGTCGATGTGGGTATACAGACTGGCATAGTGGCCACCGGCGCGGGTGGCGATCCAACCACCCAGGGTGGAAAACTGGAAACTTTGCGGAAAGTGCCGCAAGGTCAGTCCATGGGGGCGTAGCTGGGCCTCCAGGTCGGGCCCGAAAACCCCGCACTGAATTCTCGCCGCCCGACTGGTGTGGTCGATCTCCAGCACCTTGTCCAGATGCTGCATATCGAGGGATAGGGTGGCGCGGTAGCCTGGACCCACATCGGGCTCGACGCCGCCGCAAACACTGGTGCCGCCGCCAAAGGGAATAACGGCAATCGCCTTGTCGCCGGCCCAATCCAGCAAGCGGGGTATATCCTCTTCGCCACGGGGAAACGCCACCATATCCGGCGGCGCCGGGAGTCGGCGCATTAAAAAGCGCAACATATCAGGGTAGGACTTGCCGTAGCTGTGTGCCAGCCGATCATAGGGCAAGACCGAAAGTAGATGCGCCAGGGAGGAGGGGATGTCGACACGGGGTTTCGGTAAGCTAAAGTCTTCGAGCCGTGGCTCCGCGGCGACCGCCAGGCCGCCGGGACAAAGACCCTGTGCAATGCCGTCGATCAGGGTTTCTTCCTCCCGGGACAAGTGTTCGTCCGCATAGCCCCAGCCCCAGAACCGGAGGGGACGGCGCATTGAGAGTGTTTGATGCTTGTTCATGGAGGATTTACCCGTCGACTGGTGTCTATTGTGAGTATCGCACGCCGGACTGACCGATTCTAGCGACGAGATTGATACCGCCCAGGCATCGTCTCAGCCCTGCAGGTCTGGTAGCATGGGGCCTCCAGGCTGGCCAATTTACCAGGCCACCGGCAACGCAAAGAAGCCGAAAAATGATCGCTCAAGCCACCAGGACACGTTTCATACTACAGGGCGAGCAGGCCCTGCAACGTTTGCAGCAGACCCTGCCTGCAGCCTGGCACATCGAGGTCGAGGCCAGCCACAGCGGAGATGCGCATCTGCTCGATACCTTCGACGGCGCGCTCTGGAGCAAAGATCAATTATCGATCGCTTCCGATCGCGAGCTGTGGTTTATCGGGCCGGGTACGCCGGCTGTGCGATGCGCCAGCCGCAAACCTGTCGCGTTTAAAAGCGATATCCAGGATTCGCTCATGCTGCAGGCACTGGCAGCCGTGCCTGAGCTGCGCCGCCTGTTGCCGGGGGAGGTTTTCAAGCTGATTTACAGTCGCGCGGTTGTCGTCGACGAGGAGCAAAAAACCTGCGCCAGGCTGTCGCTATGGGAAGTCCATAGCGAACATGGGGCAGGGGCCTGTGTGGACCTTACCGCGCTCAGGGGCTATCGAAAAGTCTACAAATCACTTTGTCGCGGCCTGGACAAACTGGGAGCTGAACAAGCCGACGCCGCGACGTCCTTGTTTCAAACCCTTGGACTGCAAACATCGAGCTATCAGAGCAATCCTTCGCTCGATCTGTGCGCCACCGCGCCGGTAATAAAAGTCGTCTCGCAGTTGGTGTCGGGATTTCTCGAGGTGGCGAGGTGTAACGAGGACGGCATTCTGCGGGATCTCGACAGCGAATTTCTGCATGATTACCGGGTGAGCCTGCGCCGGGTGCGCTCACTGGTATCGCTATCCAAGGGCGTCTGGACTGTAGAGCTACAGCAGCAGCTCAAGCAACGTTTTTCCGCCTTGATGCGGGTCACCAACCGGCTGCGGGACCTGGATGTCTATCTGCTCGACCAACCGGGCTATTACCAGATGCTGCCCGCCGATATGCACGCCGGCGTGGATCAAATCTTTGCAGCGTACCAGCTTGAGCGAAGAAAGACGCTGCGAAAGCTATGCGCCCATTTACAATCGGAAGCCTACCAGCGAGAGATACAGTCACTGCAGCAGTTATTCTCCCCGGGTGGAGAATTGGCTGAGGGGCCCCGGGCCGCCACGCCGGCACAGGAATATGCGCGGGTCCTGATCCGCAAACACTATAAGCGCGCCTACGCTCTCGCAAAGAGTATCCACGCCGATACGCCGGATGAAGAAGTACATCAGCTTCGCCTGCAGTGCAAAAAACTGCGCTACCTGCTGGATTTATTCCGCCCCTTGCTGGATCCGCTTATCCTGCGCAAGCTGATCAAATCCCTGAAAATACTCCAGGATAATCTGGGGCGTTTTAACGATTATTCTTCCCAGCAACTGTCGTTGCGCGCCTTTCTCGAAGCCCGTTTGCGCAGTAATAAAACCACCAGCCCGGAGATGATAGAGGCCATCGGCGCGCTGGTGGCGCTAAAACACCAGTTGCAACTCGAGGAGCGTGCCAGGGTGATAGCATGTTGTACCACCTTCAACAGCCCCGGGACCCGGCAACTATTTGACAAACTGACTCGCGAACCCGCCGTGGAGAACCAACATACATGAAGATTATCGCCAGCTACAGCAACAAGGGCGGGGTGGGTAAAACAGCAAGCTCGGTAAACCTGGCCTATGCGTTCGCTAAAGCAGGTCGCTCTACTCTACTGTGCGACCTCGACCCCCAGGGCGCCTCCAGTTTTTATTTTCGCGTCAAGCCGTCAAAGAAGCTAAAAGATACCGCTTTCTTTACCGATGTTAAGCGCTTCACCTCATCGATACGGGCCAGTGACTACGATAATCTCGATTTACTACCAGCCAATATGAGTTATCGGGATTTCGATATTTTTCTTTCCCGTATGCGCAACAGTCGTTCGCGGCTGAAAAAAGCACTCAAATCCGTCAACGCGGACTACGATGTGATTATCCTGGATTGCCCGCCAAATATTTCACTGTTGTCGGAAAGTGTTTTCAAATGCTCCGACCATATTCTGGTGCCGGTTATACCCACGACCCTGTCGGAGAGAACCCTGCAACAACTCTATGAGTTTTTTGAGCAACATAATTTCAGGAAGAAAAAACTCATGCCTTTTTTCTCCATGGTGCAACGGCAGAAAAAGCTCCACCGGGAGAGCATTAAACGAATCAGTAAGCAATACAAGAACGTACTCGCCAACGAGATTCCCTTTTCCAGCGATATCGAAAAAATGGGCGTACACCGGGCGCCTGTCGCCAGTTATGCGCCTCGCCGGCCGGCGGCCGTCGCCTATGATGAACTGTGGCGCACGATAGATAAAAAAATATTTAAATAACACCATCGCCGGGAGCCAAACCCTGACGCATAGACAGCCGATTGTAGTGATGCCTCGACGGTGCAGATCCCTTGCCATATGTATGCTGGGTCTTGCCATTGTTTCGGGCTGCGCCGGTTTCAAGCCCACCGCATCGACAGACTATGCTTCGCTATTCGACACGCAGACCCTGCAACAGGGTGATTTGACAATCACCGTGGGCCTGCCCGCCGGCGATGATACAGAAGCCATATACGGCGTGGATCTGGCGGCAGCTCAAATTCAACCGGTCTGGTTGAAGGTGGTAAACGCCGGCACGGATAAGGTCTGGTTCCTGCCCTCCGGGCTGGACCCGGATTATTTTTCGCCATCCGAAGCGGCCTTCGCTTTTTATAAAAAGAATGACATCAGCACCAACCTGGCCATTGCGCGGCACTTCAATTCCCTGGCGTTCCAGAATCCGATTATGCCCGGCGCGAGCCGGTCCGGGTTTGTACTCAGCAATCTCGACGACGGGATAAAAGTCGTCGATATCGATCTCTTGAGTAACCGGTCGGCGCACATGCTGACTTTTTTCCTCGAGGTGCCTGGTTTCCAGGGCGATTACAAGGAGGTGGACCTCGATACTCTCTACGATGAGCAATCGCTCCTGCTGCTGGATGACGAGACTGGCCTTCGACGCTACCTGGAGTCCTTGCCATGTTGCGCGGCCAA
>JAUXCW010000113.1 GCA_030618705.1 Gammaproteobacteria bacterium
TTGGAGCGAATTTTGAACTTTATCCCACTGATGACGGATGTTGCTATTCTATTGAGCACTGGGCCAAGGCCAAAATTCCATTGATTGGCGGCAGGGTGGAAAAGTATATTCTGGGGCAGATGGTAGAGGGCAATACCGCAGAGCTGGATTATTTACGAGATCATTTGGCGTGACTTGCACGCGGTGCCTGGTCGTTGTGTGTGCCCTGTTCCTGTCGGCAAGCAGTTGGGCGGGAGGCGGCAGCGAGGGTATGGCTTCCTGGTACGCTGACTCCCTGCAGGGGAACACGACGGCAAGTGGTGAACCCTATGACAAAAATGCATTGACGGCGGCCCACAGGACCTTTGCCTTCGGTACCCGGGTTGTCGTCACTCGTCTGGATAACGACAAACAGGTGACTGTGGTGATCAATGATCGCGGTCCCTACGCCAAAAACCGCATCATCGACCTGTCCCGGGCGGCGGCGACAGCGCTGCATATGATCGATGTCGGTGTGGTGAGGGTAAAGCTGGAACTCGTCGACTGAGCGGGTTGCCTTATCCCCTGCAGCAGCCGGTGGCGCTTGTTTGCAACTCGTTGGTTTCTTGCTCCGTACCGCGCGATGCCGTCTCATGGTGGGTGAAAAACGCCTCCCACAGCACGCCATCGGGGTCGGAGGTCCAGCTCTTTTCCGATTTATGATAGCAACAGGTGGTGACTCCCTCGGGTAGGTAGGGCGCCTCCGCCGACTTCATACGCTCGAGCAGGGGCTCGAGCTCTCCCTGCTCATCGACTTGTATGCCGGCATGGAAAAATCCGCTCTGGTCCTGGCTCGCCTCCAGTACCAGGTTGACACGGGGATCATCCAGCATCCACTTGGCGTAGTCAGCCCTTTGCGTGGCCGGCTCCTGCCCGAACAGGGTGCGGTAAAAGGTGATGGACTTGTCCAGGTCGCGTACTTTAAAGCTGATATGCAGTCGTTTCATTTCGGTTTTCCTCGCTCTTTGGCGCCAGCGATGTCCCCGGCGTTACCGGCGCCGCCACAACAATCTTCAAGTAAATAGTCGGCCAGTGCTTTCATGGTATCCAGCCTGGCATGGTAGATGATGGAGCGCCCGCGTTTGTTCGATCCCACCAGGCCTGCCCGGTGCAGCTCTTTCAGGTGAAAGGATAGGGTGGGTGCGGGCACTGCCAGTTGTCGGGCCAATGTTCCCGCGGCCAGGCCGCTGCCGGCGTCGGCGGGATCGTGAGCCGCGACCAGTTCCCGAAAGGCCTGTAGTCGGGTTTCCTGGGCGAGAGCGGCAAGGGCATTGACAGCATCAATAGATTTCATATTTCCAAATATATAGAAATAAAAGCCCTTGTCAAGCCCCCGCGACAGCGCGTTGCCGCTGACAGGGGCGAAAAAACGTGAACTCGTCCATGCCCTCACGCTTCCCGGTACCTCTCACAGGCGCTTGTACTAGACTCCAAATTGTGATGAAGAATGTTAGTGTCGCCGCGGTCCGCGGTGGGCACGGGACAATAGAGAGAAGGCAGAAGCATGAGCTATAACACCGCATTGATCGTCGACGACTCGAAGCTTGCACGCATTGCGTTGAAGAAGAAACTGGAGAAGCGTGGTTTGCAGATCGTCATGGCAGAGGACGCAAAAGAGGCGCTGGGCGTACTGAAAAACACCGACGTCGATATCGTATTTATGGATCACCTGATGCCGGATATGGATGGCTTTGAGGCCACCCGCAAGATCAAGGAAAATGCAGCGACCGCACATTTACCGGTCATCATGTGCAGTGGCAAGGAAAAGCAGGGCTATCTCGAGGAGGCTCGTGCTATTGGCGCCAGCAATGTGCTGCCCAAGCCCGCGGAGAACGAGGCGATCGATGCTGTTTTCGCCGAGCTGGAAGCGTCTGCGGTGCAAGAGGCGCCTGTTGCAGTACAGCCGGAGCCGGCGATGGCTCCGCCTGAAGTCGACGAGCAGCAGTTGCAAAAGCTGTTGCAGCCGATGACCGAACAGCTGCGAGCCATCGCGATTCAGCTCGATGCCCAGGCGGAGGAAATGGAGCAGCGCTTTGCCGTCTCCAACGACAGTCTTCGCGCTATCGAGGAAAAGCAGGTGCCGGAGGCGGTCGACGTTGACGGTCTGCAAGCCGATATGGTCGCGCAGATAGAGCAGCAGCTCGCTGCGCTGGAGATTCCCGAGGCGGAGGCCATGCAGTCCAGTATCAGGCAGCAACTGGTCGTGCAGCTCGAATCCGATATGAAATCACAGTGGCAGCAAGACCTGAGCGCCGCTATCGGTGCGGCTACCACCGGGCTTGAACAAAAGATTCAGCGAGCGGGCCGGGGTGATGAGCAGGATGCGCCGGCGATGGAGGCCATGCTGGAAGGGGTCGAGCAGCGCGTCAGCCGTAGTATCGAGGCTGCCATGATGCAGATGGTGGAGGACAAGGGCGAACAACTGGAAGACGCCTGGCGGCAGCAGATGCAGGCGATGCGGGACGAGTTCAGCCGGGAGCTTGCCGCTCTCGGGCAGCAACCCGCTGACGTGTTGGATGTCGATGCCTTGAAGCATTCGATAAAAGCCGAACTGATGGAGCAGTGGGACACGCAGGCCCCGGCGGCTGAGGCTGCCAATGACGGGACGGAGGTCGGCACCGACGAGGCCAGCCTCGCTAACGAGGCCGATGAATTTTTGCAGGGAGTCGAAGGCGACCAGTATTCAGGCGAGCTTTCCGGCCTGTCGATGGATTCGATACCCTCCTATGAGGCAGCTCGCTCTGGCGACATCAAGGTGCTGGCCTGGTTGAGTTTGTTCAGCGGTCTGGCGGCCGCCGCCGCGATCGCCTTGCATTGGGTTTGATCTAAACCGGCTGGCTGCGTCGATGACTCACGACGCAGCCAGTAAAGAAAATCCCCCGGGCCGCTGATTACTCCCTCGATACGTGGCTGCCCCACATCAGGGTCCTGACGACGGCCTGTTAATGGCCATACTGTCTTCGGCGGGAATCATTTCGCGATAAATCTCAGTGTCCTGTCCCGGGCCAAAAATCCTGCCCTGCTGCTTGCCGAAGTAGGCCATGTCCATTTCCGCCCGTTACTGGTCCTCGCTCCGATGTGTCTCCCTCGTGATCCGCGCACGCGGGGGAGTCAGCGATAGTAATATATACTTGCTTAGAGCAAGCAAGTGAATTATTATGGGGGTCAGCTGGATTAAGCGGAGGATCGCCAGTGACTACAGTGAGGCGCATGACCCAGGCCGAACGAACGGAATTATCGGACCGAAGTATGCGAGACAGCGCCATCCGCCTGATCGTCGAGCAGGGCACTTCCGCCACGACCTTGAAGGAGGTCGGCCAGCGAGCTGGTTATAGCCGGGGGCTGGCGGGTTACCGCTTTGGCTCGAAAGATGCCTTGTTCAGTTTTATTGTGCACTCCCTCGGTGAAGATTGGCTGCAGCGCCTAACCGCGGTGACCGCCGGCAAGGTTGGTTACGAGGCAATCTGTGCGGCCACCGATGAGCACTGTCGCTTTTGTGCGGAGAGCCCCATGTACGTTCGCGCGTTCTACATGCTGTGGTTCGAGTCGGTGACGCCCAGCAGCCAGCTCAATGCTGTCATCAGCCACGTTCATGAGCGCCGGTATCGCGATGTGGTGAGCTGGGTTGAGGCATCCGGCGGCAGTGCGCCGGCTAAAGCCGACCTGATCGCCGGCCAGTTCTGCGCCTCGATAATCGGCATTGTGTATTACTGGCTGGCCAACCCCGCCGAACTGGAACAGGTGCAATGTCTTCACGATGACCTGAAAAACACCATGGGCCTGTTGTTGGCGCAAGAATAATGTTGGCGCAAGAATAGTGTTGGTACAGAAACAGGAAGGTAGATATGCATGAACGAGACGTTTCCAGGCCCCTGGTGGCCGGAGGGGAGGTAGCGGTCGCTCCGCCTCGCTTCGTGACCGCCGCCAGCCTGTTCGACGGCCACGATGCGTCGATCAATATTATGCGCCGTATGCTGCAGGCCTCCGGTGCCGAGGTCATTCACCTGGCGCACAATCGCTCGGTGGCTGAGATTGTCGAAACAGCGCTGCAGGAGGATGTCCAGGCCATCGCCATCAGCTCCTACCAGGGCGGTCATATCGAGTTTTTCAAGTATGTCGTGGATACCTTGCGGGCCAACGATGCCGGTCACGTTCAGGTGTTTGGTGGTGGCGGAGGGGTCATTGTCCCCGGCGAGATACAGGAGCTGCAGGACTACGGTGTAGCTCGAATATACTCTCCCCAGGATGGGATGGAATTCGGCCTGCAGGGTATGATCGACGACATGCTGGCGCGTGCCGCCGCAGTCGGTCAGTGCGATTCCTCGTTATTTCCCGGTGCGGACATGGGCTGCGGTGGCCGCGATTTGTCGCGTCTGATCACCGCTATCGAGCTGGGTGCGATGGCTGGGGGAGTACTTGCCGGCCTGGAGGGGAAGCGGGCCAGGGTAGCACCGGTATTGGGGATAACCGGTACCGGCGGCGCGGGGAAATCTTCTCTCACCGACGAATTCATTCGCCGTTTTCGGCTGGATAGCGGTGATGAACTGAAAATCGCCGTACTCGCGGTGGATCCCACTCGGCGCAAGACCGGTGGCGCCCTGCTCGGTGACCGCATTCGCATGAACGCGATCTACCATCCCAATATTTATATGCGGTCCATTGCCACCCGCGGGGTAACGGGTGAAGTGCCTGTTTGTCTACCGGAGGTCATTCGCGCCATCCGTTGCTTTGATTTCGATCTGATCATTGTCGAAACCCCGGGTATCGGCCAGGGCGATGCCGGCTTGGTGCCCTATGTGGATAGCTCGGTCTATGTCATGACGCCGGAGTTCGGCGCCCAGAGTCAGCTGGAAAAAATAGACATGCTGGACTTCGCCGACCTGGTGGTGATTAATAAATTCGATCGCCGTGGCGGGGACGATGCCTACCGCGATGTTTGTAAACAGGTGCAGCGCAACCGGGCGGCTTTCGGGCAAGAGCCGGAGGCAATGCCGGTGTTCGGCACCATCGCCTCCCACGTCAACGACGATGGCGTGACCGCCGCCTACCAGTGCCTGACAGATATTCTGCGCGACAGGGGCTTGCGCGACTACGCGCCCAGGTTGACGCCGGTAACAGTGCGTACTTCGTCTGAAAAATCGGTGTTGGTGCCGGCAGGGCGGCAGCGTTATCTCGCGGAAATTGCCGGCGGTATCCGGGAGTATCATCGCCGGGTCGAGCAGCAGGCGACAGCGGCCCGGCAAAGGCAGCAACTGCTTTCCAGCCGGGAGATGCTCGGGTCCACCGATCCGGGTACCGGCGAAGAGTTTACGCGGCAAATTCAATTACGAGAGCGCGAGCTGGACGCCACCAGTATGCAACTGCTGGCGAGTTGGCCACAGCGGCGCGGCGAGTATACTGGCGCCGAGCGGCTTGAGCGCGGCGCGGATGGGCGTGGTGTCACTACCCGTCTGGCCCACACCAGTCTGGCCGGCACTCTGGTTCCCCGGGTTTCCACACCCGGTTTCAGCGAGCACGGCGAGTTGTTGCGCTGGTTGATGCGGGAGAATCTGCCGGGCTTTTTTCCCTTTACCGCCGGCGTGTTTCCGCTGAAACGCGAGGGCGAAGATCCCGCACGCATGTTCGCCGGAGAGGGCGATGCGATGCGCACCAATCGTCGCTTCAAGGCACTGTCGGAGCACTCCGAGGCCGTGCGCTTGTCGACGGCGTTTGATTCTGTGACGCTCTATGGCGCGGATCCGGATCCACGCCCCGATATCTACGGCAAAATCGGTACCTCGGGGGTGTCCATCGCCACCCTCGATGATATGAAGGTACTCTACGACGGTTTCGATTTATGCGATCCGAAAACCTCGGTATCGATGACGATCAATGGCCCCGCGCCGACGATACTCGCGATGTTTTTCAATACCGCCATCGATCAGCAGGTCGAGGTCTTTCGGCGAGAGCATACCCGCGATCCCGATGAAGAGGAGTACGCAAGTATCAAGGCCAGGACCCTGCGCAGCGTTCGCGGCACCGTCCAGGCAGATATTCTCAAAGAGGATCAGGGGCAAAACACCTGTATCTTTTCTACCGAATTCAGTTTGCGCATGATGGGTGATATACAGCAGTACTTTGTCGACAATGAAATAAAAAATTTCTACTCGGTATCGGTCTCCGGTTATCACATCGCCGAGGCTGGCGCCAACCCGATTTCCCAGTTGGCTTTTACCCTGGCTAACGGTTTTACTTATGTCGAGGCCTACCTGGCGCGGGGCATGGCCATTGACGATTTTGCTTCGAGTTTTTCTTTCTTTTTCTCCAACGGCATGGACCCGGAATATACGGTGATAGGGCGAGTGGCACGCCGTATATGGGCTGTTGCCATGCGCGATCGCTATGGCGCCAATCAACGCAGTCAGCGCTTGAAGTACCATATCCAGACCTCCGGCCGTTCCCTGCACGCCCAGGAAATGGACTTCAATGACATCCGCACGACCTTACAGGCCCTGCTGGCGATCAACGACAATTGCAACAGCCTGCATACCAATGCCTTCGATGAGGCGGTGACAACGCCTAGCGAAAGTTCGGTGCGGCGGGCGCTGGCCATACAGCACATCATCAACCGGGAATTCGGTATGGCCATGAACGAAAACCCCTGGCAGGGATCGTTCTATGTGGAGGAACTGACAGACCTGGTCGAGGAGGCCGTGTTGCAGGAATTTGAGCGTATTTCGGAACGCGGTGGTGTCCTCGGCGCGATGGAGACCGGTTATCAGCGCAGTAAGATCCAGCAGGAATCCATGCTCTACGAGCATAAAAAGCACGACGGCAGTCTACCCATCGTCGGCGTCAATACCTTTATCGGCGGCGCCGTTGAGCAGGGCCAGGAGCTTGAACTGGCCAGGGCCACAGAGGCCGAGAAACAAAGTCAGTTGGAGGGCTTGCTGGGCTTTCACCATGCCCATAAAGAGCAGGTCGCCAGCGCATTAACGGACTTGAAGCAGGCCGTATCCGAACGCCGGAACGGTTTCGAGGCGCTGATGGAAGCCGTGCGTCACTGTTCCCTGGGGCAGGTCACCGATGCTTTTTTCGAAGTCGGCGGCCAGTACCGTCGCAGCATGTGAATGACCCCGGCCGCCGGCCGACTCGACTAGAGCAGGGGAATCAGTTGACGCGCCGGGCGTGGTCGAAACGTCGCCTGTCTATGGTGTATCGTATGCTTCCCGCGCCGATATTCTTTTTCAGCACCAACAGGTAATCGTCGACGTTCTCCAACTGCCCGCGATGGCTGCCGCCGCTGGACGTATAGACGAGGATGTCCTGGTTGAGGGCGCGCTTTAGCTGCGACCAATCCAGGGTTTCGACAACGGCCTTTGCTTGAGGTGGGCTTGTGCCCGCGGTATCGATTGGCTTTGCTGTGCTGTTGGTGGTGGTCACAGGCGCGGTGGCAATTTTAGGGCTGGGGGTTTTTGCCGGAAGGTTATTGGTTGTCAGGCGAATTCCCAACAAGCCCATATAGTCCCCGGGCTGGTAAAAGCCCAGGTCCTCGATGGAAAAATCAGCCTGGGGTTGTACCTTAAGACGCATACGTGCCCCGCGATGCAGACCCTCCCCATAGCTGGCCAACATCGGTGGCTCGACGACCAGGGAGCGCCGCCGAAAATAGCGCACCAGCTCATCCAGGTGTCGTTGCTTGTAGGTTTCAGCATCTATCCCCAACTGCCCGGCACAGAACTGGAGCAAGCGCGAGTTATAGCCGCGGTCGTGGGATTGCAGCACGATTTTGTTGACATCCAGTCGCTCCAATCGGTAGAGGACCAGGGGCAGGCTGCTGGGGGCGTCGTCGAAGCTGATGCTCATGCTGTAATCGGCAATGCCTTGCATGCGGGATTGCAGGCTGATTTCCCAGTTGGTGGTGAATTCTTGCGGGCCGGATTGCAGCGTGATGTCGCTGCGGACGGCGCCGTAGCCCATGTCGCGCATATCGTCGTAACTGATCTCACGCCGCGGGCCGCATCCGACGGCGTCGATCGCTGTCAGCGCCCTCATATAGGGGTGGTCGAAGGGCTGTTCCAGCAACTTGAATTTACGCAGTGGTATCGGGCTGCTGAGCCCCTGTATTTCGAGGCGAGGGTGTTTTACCAGGAATAGAGAGGGGTTCTGCTGCAGTGCGTAGAGGTCGAAGATCGACGCGGCGTTTACCGTGATTGCGTCGGCGTGCAGGCGTTTCCCCTCCAGCAGGATGGTCACGTCGGAAAGCCCCAGGGTACCGGGGTAGATCGATGAAATTATCGAGCCATAGCTGATATGGGCGTAGGGCGCGATGGCATTGATCGCGCGGTCCACGGTGGTATTGGTCTGGTGCCAGATATAGGCGGTGGCACCGGCAAAGCACAGGAGTAACGCGACAACTAGGCTGGCAAACAACTTCAACCGATTCACTCCCGGCCTGGTCAGTGGTTTGATTACAGGGGTTATCTATTAAATCTAGTTCCCCTGTATCCTGCGTCAACCGATACCCGCGCCAAATCCGCGCTTATTCTCCGCCGCCGTTATTGTCATTTAGCGCTCAACATTTAGTGCTCAACATTTAGTGTTCAACAAAGGCCCGCTCGATCACGTAGTGGCCCGGCTTGCCGTTGCGGGTTTCGCGAAACCCCCTGGCGTCGAGCAGGGCGCAGCTGTCCCGCAGCATGGCGGGGCTGCCGCAGATCATAAAACGATCATGCTTCACGTCCGGTTGGGGCATACCCAGGTCACTGAACAGCTTTCCGCTCGCGAGAAGGTCCGTCAGGCGACCGGTATTGCGAAAGGGTTCCCGGGTGACCGTGGGGTAGTAGAGCAGCTTCTGTTGCACGATGTCCCCGAAATATTCGTTCTGCGGCAACTCGTCGCTAATGGTATCGGCATAGGCCAGCTCGGATCGATAACGGCAGCCATGGGTGACAATCACCTTGTCGAAGTTCTGGTAGATCTCCGGATCCTTGATGATGCTCAGGAACGGTGCCAGCCCGGTGCCGGTGCTCAGCAGGTAGAGATTGCGGCCGGGAAGCAGGTGATCCTGGATCAGAGTGCCGGTGGGCTTGCGGCTGACCAGTATCTCGTCACCGGGCTGGATATGTTGCAGGGCAGAGGTCAGCGGGCCGTCGGCGACCTTGATGCTGAAAAACTCGAGTTGCTCCTCGTAGTTGGCGCTGACGATGCTATAGGCTCGTAGCAGGGGCCGACCATCGGGCTTTTGCAGGCCGATCATGGTGAAATGGCCGTTTTTAAAGCGGAAGGACGGGTCGCGGGTGGTGGTGAAGCTGAACAGCGTGTCGGTCCAGTGGCGGACAGCCAGGACTCGTTCGGTTGCCAGTGTCGTCATCATCAAGCTCCTCTGTGTGGTCAACGGCGAATGCAGGCACCTTAGCAATTGGTGCTATATTGGTAAAATGGGTATTATGAATATATATAAACGGTAAAATCGATTATGCGCTATACCCTGCGTCAGCTGGAGGTTTTTCTGGCGGTGGCCGATGTCGAAAACATCACCCGGGCCGCACAGCACCTTGCGATGTCCCAGTCCGCGGTCAGTAGCGCGCTGCGTGAGCTGGAACAGCAGTTCGATATCCAGCTCTTTGATCGCCGCGGAAAACGTTTGCAAATCAATGAGTTGGGCCGCCTGTTGCGCCCCCGGGCAGAAGCGCTGATGGATCGTGCCCGGGACGTGGAGCGCGACCTGGCCGGGCAGCGGGGTGTCGGTCAGCTAAAGGTCGGGGCGACCCTGACCATCGGCAACTATCTCGCCGTCGAACTCATCGCGCGCTTTATCGAACGACACCAGAGCGAGGTCAGCCTGCAG
>JAUXCW010000315.1 GCA_030618705.1 Gammaproteobacteria bacterium
CGCTCGCGGAATACGGCCTGGACTACGAATGCCTTGAAGCCGGTGATGCTCCTGGTGGCATATGGAATGTCGAGCGTGGGTGCGGTGGTGGCTACCGCTCGTTACAAACCAATACCTCGACCGGAGGTATGTCGTATTCGGACTTCCCCTTTGAGGACGATGCGCCGACCTATCCCAACGCAGCGCAAATGCTCAGCTATTTTAAAAGCTACGCTGATCACTTCAAGCTGGGTGAGAACATTCGCTTTCAAAGTCGCGTCATTCGAGCGCAGCCCCTGGACGATGGTGGCTGGGGGGTTGAAGTAGAAGGCGAAGAATTCCGTGAGTATTCCAGTATTATCGTTGCGACCGGACAATACAGCTCCCCTCGTCTTCCCCATGGCGCTACCACTGGTAAGTTCACAGGCAAACACTTGCATGTGTTCGAGTATTTGGACGCAACAACTCCCATAGACCTTCGTGGGAAACGGGTTGTGGTCGTTGGCCTTGGTAGCAGCGCGGCGGAGATCGCGGCAGAGCTGTGTGATCCTGGTGCAAACGCGGGATGCGCTGGTCAAGTAATTCTCTCCGCGCGCTCGGGCCGCTGGGTGCTGCCAAAAATAATAGATGGTAAGCCGTTGGATGGACGCACCCCGCACCCGGCAACGCGTATTCCCGCCCTGCTGCGGGCGCTGCCTGGTGATTCTGGCCCATGGCTGGTCCGCCGCCTGCTGGGCAAGGCACTGCGCAATCTTTCTGCCAGGGTGAGCGATATGGAGGCGCTGGGGCTGCCCCTGCCGGCAATCGAACCCTGGGAAGATCGCCCGACCATGTCACTGGAATTCATACCGGCGCTTCGAAGGGGTCGGATTGATGTACGCCCTGGCATCCATCGTTTTGAAGGCTCAACGGTGTATTTCACGGACGGTACTAAAACCGAGGCCGATGTGATTCTTTATGCCACGGGCTATCAGCTCGACTTCCCTTTTCTGGATAAAGAGACATTGGGTTGCGAAGCACCTGAACTTGCGTTGTACCAGCGAATCTCCCACCCTGAACATAAGCGGCTATTTTTCGTGGGTGCATGCCGGATCATGTGTTCCATGTGGCCACTGGCCGAACAACAAAGCCGATGGATTGCCAGTTTGTTGGCTGGTGACTTTACGCTGCCAGGTAACGCGAAAAGAAGTAAACACGCAATTGCGCTGGCGGATTCACTACCGGTCATCTGTAACTTTTACATTGAGGCGCTCAGGAGGGAAGCGAGGAGAATGTAACTGCATGATTTTGCCCCACTGAAGGCGGGGCAAGCCATTTTCAAAGAGCAGAGAATGAGCCGACCACGGTCGGAGTCATAAACAGATAGCGCCAGTTTTACTTCTTGCGTTTTTTCTTGCCCGATTTGGATTTTTTCTTCTTTCCTTTCTTGCCCTTTTTTTCGTCCTTTTTCTTTTTACCCTTACCCTTGTTTTTACCTTTACCTTTACCTTTACCTTTATTCTTGCTCTTCTTCTCGCCCTTGGTTTTCTTCTTGCTGGTGTCGGGCTTTTTCTCGGGTTGGGCCGGCTTCACCAGGGCTTTGGCATCGGCAATAGTCCTGCGGGCGCGGAGGGCGCCAAATCCGGGAACCTGGCAAAGCGCATCCTCAGTGGCGGATGCCAGATCCTCGGCTGATGCAAAGCCGTGCTTCGCTAATTCGCCGGCCGCGGCGGGGCCTATGCCTTTCACGTTGATCGTCGATGTCGCCATGTTCAATACCTGTCGCTGGGATACAGAAAAATGATTAGACCACGATACAGCATTTTGCTGGTTTTACACACTGAGCTGGGTCAAAGAAATGGGGACGCAACCCTTTTTCCCCCAAAAGGGGAAAAAGGGTTGCGTCCCCATTTTCTCAGAGCCAGGGTGTGCGGGCGGCGTCTACCAGGTCCAGCAGGCGCGCCAGCAATTGCTCGCCGGTGCGAAATCGCCTGCTGCTGCGTGTTGCGAAGGACTGCTCCAGGTGGTCGAGCATTTTATGCAAGCGCCGTTGGTGGATTCCCAGCGCACTCTGTAAAGGGTCGGTCAGTATCCCGGACAGTGCCGCTATCGAGGACAGTACCAGCAAGACCCCGGCGGTGGTGGCGATACTCATGGCGAGGGTCGGCGCCGGGGGAAACCAGCCGTAGTAGAGGTCGCCCAGGGTAGGGCCGAATAGAAAATCCCGGGTCGCCAGCTCGCGGGCCACTGTTGATGCCAGTAATAGCCCGATGGCGATGCCCCCCGGGGTAAACTTCTGGAAGGCAAAGAAACCGGTCAGGGTGGTGGACAGTGAATTGCCGATCTCGGCGGTCGCGGTGCGGCTCAGCGCGTATTGTTCCAGGGCGTCATCGAGTAGCTGTTGCAGTTGGCCCTGAAGCTGCGCGGGCAACTCGTCTATGTGGATACTCTCATCCAGCTCACCCACGATGTACTCGAGCAGTAGGTCGGTTTTACCGCCCTGCTGTGGGCGTTGCAGCAATTCGTCCTGGCAGAGGTGGGCGAGGTGGCGCTGTACATCGGTGGTAAGCCCGGAGGGGGTTTTGTACAGCCGCTGCGCTGTGGCCGTCAGGCCGGCGCGTTGCAACATCCAGGCCATGGCCTGGGTGAGCAGATAAAACGGCGCCCAGAATAAATTGATCGGGGCGCGGAGCAAATCCCAACCGATGGCGATGCGATTGGTGCGCCAGGCGCCGGGGTAGCAAAAGTGTTGCGCGACAAAACCATCGACGCGACCCCGGCAGTCATCGAAATACCGCTGTGCACCGAGCTGGATTGCAGAGAAAATGGGGACGCTACCCTTTTCCCCCTCGGGGGAAAAGGGTAGCGTCCCCATTTTATCAGCGTCGGTTTCGGACATTGCTCTGTGGTGCCCTTCATTGTGTTAGGGTTGGAGTGATCAGCGTGTGCGTTTACAGGCAGAGTATAAGGCCGGGCAATGATAGAGGATACCAGGCGAGCGTGGGCGGTAGCCTACCAACGGGCAGTAACTTACCGGGAGCAATCACCGCCGCCGCGACCACCGGCATCGCTGGCGCAGTTGCGAGATAGCCTGGACGTTGAACTTCCGCGACAGGGGCGAGCGGGGGATGAGGTCATCGCCGCGCTGGCCGACGCGGTCGAGCCGGGGCTTATCGGTATCAGCAGTCCACAGTTCTACGGTTGGGTTATGGGAGCCTCCCACCCGGTAGCGGTGGCGGCGGACTGGCTTACCGCGGCCTGGGGTCAGAATGCCGGCATTTACCATACTTCCCCCGCTGCGGCAGTGGTAGAGGAGGTCGTGTCCCGCTGGCTTCTGGACCTGTTGAAGTTGCCCGAACAGAGCAGCGTCGGTTTTGTCACCGGCGCCACCATGGCCAATTTTGTCGGCCTGGCGGCGGGTCGCAGTGAGGTCTTGCACCGGGCGGGATGGGATCTCGAGGAAGAGGGTTTCAACGGCGCACCGGCGGTTCATGTGTTGCTGGGTGAGGAAGCACACTCGACGGTATTTTGCGCACTGCGCTACCTGGGTTTTGGCCGGCGCCGGCTGGTTCGTATTCCCACCGACGACCAGGGGCGGATGTGCGCGCAAGCCCTTGCCGACGCCGTGGGCCGGATCAGCGGGCCTGCCATCGTGATCGCCCAGGCGGGGCATATCAATTCCGGCGCCTGTGATCCCCTGGCGGAAATAAGCGAAATTGCACGGGATGCAGGGGCATGGCTGCATATCGATGGTGCTTTCGGTTTGTGGGCGCGGGCGGTGCCGGCGCTCGCCCGTCTGTGTGAGGGGGCGGACCAGGCGGACTCATGGGCGGTAGATGGTCACAAGTGGTTACAGGCCCCCTATGACACCGGCTTTGTCATAGTCAGGGATCCGGTTGCCCACCAGCGCGCCATGGCTACCACGGCCAGT
>JAUXCW010000044.1 GCA_030618705.1 Gammaproteobacteria bacterium
ACATCAAGATGGATGTGACGTTGATCGCGCCGATCGCGATGGAGGAAGGCTTGCGCTTTGCGATTCGTGAGGGTGGCCGCACAGTTGGTGCGGGCGTGGTCGCGAAAATCATCGAGTAAGCAGGAAGGGCGGCCGGCGGGTGGCCCTGATCCGGGAAAGGGGTAAGAGTATGGACTCTTGCCCCGGCTTTGTTACAGGCCAGTAGTTCAATTGGTAGAGCACCGGTCTCCAAAACCGGTTGTTGGGGGTTCGAGTCCCTCCTGGCCTGCCAGTTATTGGTTTGCTCACAGGCGAGCCAGACGATTTTGAGGTTCAATACGGCGCAATGAGTTCCAAAGCTGAAGCCACATCGAGTCCGCTCAATGTATTGAAGTGGTGCCTGGTGGTCGCATTGATCGCGGCGGGTGTCGTCGGTAACCAGTATTACGCCGATCAAAGCATGCTCTATCGGGTGCTTGGCCTGGTCGCCCTCGGCGCGGTTGCAATCGCCGTCGCCCTGAGTACAAGTCAGGGCGTGGCGTTTTCAACGCTGGTGAAGGAAGCGAGGATCGAAATTCGCAAGGTGGTGTGGCCAACACGCCCCGAAACACTACAAACGACGTTTATAGTGCTCGCGGTGGTATTGGTGGCTGCATTGATTCTGTGGGGGCTGGACTCAATTTTGGGTTGGCTGGCCTCCCTGATTATCGGTTAGAGGTAAAGCATGTCCATGCGCTGGTATGTGCTCCACGCCTATTCGGGCTACGAGAAAAAAGTTAAATCTGCGCTGGAAGAACGCATCGAGCTGCGCAAACTGCAGGAAAAATTCGGTCGCATCCTGGTGCCGGCGGAAGAAGTCGTCGAGATGCGCTCCGGCCAGAAGCGGAAAAGTGAGCGCAAGTTCTTTCCGGGCTATGTACTGATAGAGATGGAGCTCGATGACGAAAGCTGGCACCTGGTGAAAGAGACACCCCGGGTCATGGGCTTTATCGGCGGCAAGGCGGATAAGCCTGCGCCCATTACCGAGGCGGAAGCGGACGCGATATTGCAGCGCATCGAAGAGGGCACGGACAAGCCCCGGCCCAAGACCTTGTTCGAACCCGGCGAGATGGTGCGGGTGACCGATGGGCCGTTCAACGACTTCAACGGCGTGGTAGAAGAGGTTGATTACGACAAGAGCAAACTGAAGGTAGCAGTACTGATCTTCGGGCGTTCCACCCCGGTGGAACTGGATTTCGGGCAGGTCGAAAAGGCCTGAACGGGGATATCGCCCGCGGGTGATGTCGATAAATGGCGCCGCAGAACACTGCGGTAGCCGGGGAGCCAGAGACCAGGCCATGGGCCTGCGAGGCGCTTGGACCCAAACAGGAGTAAAAAAATGGCGAAGAAAATCCAAGCTTATATCAAGCTGCAAGTACCCGCGGGGCAGGCTAATCCCAGCCCTCCGGTTGGACCCGCACTGGGTCAGCACGGTGTCAACATCATGGAGTTCTGCAAGGCGTTCAACGCCCAGACCCAGAGCCTGGAATCCGGCATGCCGACGCCGACAGTGATTACCGTGTATGCGGATCGCAGTTTTACTTTTATTACAAAGACGCCGCCCGCCTCCGTTTTGTTGCGCAAGGCCGCCGGTATCAAGAGTGGCAGCGGAAATCCCAATACCAATAAGGTGGGCAAGGTGAATCGTGCGCAACTCGAAGAAATCGCGACCATCAAGATGCCGGATTTGACCGCCGCCGATATGGACGCGGCAGTGCGTACCATAGCGGGTTCGGCGCGTAGCGCCGGGCTTGACGTGGAGGGAGTGTAAGATGGCCAAACTGAGCAAGCGAAAAAAGATGTTGCTGGAGAAAACAGAGCCCGGGAAGGCCTACCCGATTGCCGATGCTGTGGAGCTGCTGGGTAGCCTGTCAACGGTCAAGTTCACCGAGTCTATTGACGTGTCGGTGAACCTGGGTATCGATGCCCGTAAATCCGACCAGCAGGTTCGCGGAGCGACCACGCTGCCCCACGGTACCGGTAAAACAGTCCGCGTGGCGGTATTTACCCAGGGTGCAAATGCCGAGGCCGCCACCGAGGCGGGGGCAGACCTGGTCGGTATGGAAGAGCTGGCGGAGCAGGTCAAGGGCGGCATGATGGATTTTGACGTGGTCATCGCCAGTCCCGACGCCATGCGCGTGGTCGGCCAACTGGGCCAATTGCTGGGGCCCCGTGGTTTGATGCCCAACCCCAAGACCGGCACGGTCACACCCGATGTGGCTACCGCCGTCAAAAATGCCAAGGCGGGCCAGGTGCGTTACCGGACCGACAAGAACGGAATCATTCACGGTGGAATCGGTCGCATCGGTTTTGACGGCACGGCGATCAAGGAAAATCTCGAGGCGCTGCTAATCGATCTCAAGAAGTCCAAACCGGCCTCCAGCAAGGGTATTTTTCTCCAGAAGGTGATCTTGTCCACGACTATGGGCCCCGGTCTGCTGATCGACCAGTCAAACCTGGAAATTTAATTATTCGTCGGCCTACTACAGTGTGCTGACGACAGAACTTTGTGGTCTTTGGACAGAGAACCCGAAGACCGTCAAAGACCGCAGGTGCCAGCACCGGGTTGCATCGCTTCCCGATGTGAGTGGCTTAATCCTCGCCGAGAGGCGTAAGCCTGCGCAGATGGGTGTAACCCGGACATTGTTCGGGCAATGACACCATAAGCGATTCCACGGCGCGAGCGGTGGAGTCATAGGTGTAAAATCAGGAGTAGTGAAAGTGGCACTAGGACTCGAAGACAAAAAGGCGATAGTCGCCGATGTAAACGAGACCGCCCAGTCTGCTCTGTCTCTGGTGGTGGCTGACGCCCGAGGTGTCAACGTTTCGGATATTACTGCGCTGCGCAAGCTGGCGCGTGAGTCGAACGTCGACCTGCGAGTTGTCAAAAACACCTTGGCCAGGCGCGCTTTTGTCGGCACTGAATTCGAGTGTACGACCGAAGCGCTGGTCGGCCCGAGCCTGTTCGGCTTCTCCATGGAAGATCCGGGTGCAGCCGCCAGGCTGTTCAAGGATTTTGCCGGGGAGAATGGCGAATTCGAAATCAAGGCTCTGGCGGTATCTGGTCAATTGATGGGCCCGGAGAAAATAGACGTGTTGGCGAAACTGCCGACCCGCGATCAGGCGCTGGCGCAGTTGGCAAGCGTGATGATAGCTCCGGTGACAAAACTGGTGCGGACATTGAACGAAGTACCATCACAGATTACACGAGTGGTGGCTGCGGTTGGTGAAAGCAAGAAAGAGGCTGCTTAGGCAGGCTCATTTAAATTAACTGAAGGAGTGAGATTGTGTCTCTGTCCCAGGAAGATATCCTCAATGCAATATCAGAAATGTCCGTGATGGACGTCGTCGAGCTGGTTAGCGCGATGGAAGAAAAGTTTGGCGTTTCAGCCCAGGCGGCAGTAGCCGTTGCGGCCGCGCCGGCTGCCGACGGCGGTGCCGCGGAGGAAGAGCAGACTGAGTTTGACGTCATTCTCAGCGGAATTGGCGAGAAGAAAGTCAGTGTTATCAAGGCTGTTCGTGCAATCACCGGTCTGGGCTTGAAAGAAGCCAAGGGCCTGGTCGACGGCGCTCCTTCCCCCATCAAGGAAGGCGTCAGCAAGCAAGATGCCGAGGAAGCCGTGAAACAACTGGTAGAAGCTGGCGCTACAGCAGAGCTGAAGTAATCAAGTTCGGCTTGAACAGCACTAGCCAGTCAAGGCTAAACAGGCTGGCGGGTTTTCCCGCTGGCCTTTTGTCGTTTTTGTGTGATTTGACGATCACATCCAATGTCGGTAGCGGTGAGTTTTCGCTGTCGCACATGTTTACCAGCCGACCGTATACGGTCGGCGCTAGATGTCAGTAGTGGCAATCGGGGATAAAGATGGCTTATTCGTACACTGAGAGAAAGCGCATCCGCAAGGATTTCGGCAAACTGCCGCATGTAATGGATGTTCCTTTCCTGCTATCCATTCAGCTCGACTCTTATCGAAATTTTACCCAGGACGATACGCCGCCGTCGGCGCGTCGGGATATAGGCCTGCACGCGGCCTTTAAATCCGTATTTCCCATTGTCAGCTATTCCGGCAATGCAGCCCTCGAGTATGTCGATTACAAACTCGGGCGACCGCACTTCGATGTGAAGGAGTGCCAGTTGAGGGGAGTGACCTATGCTGCGCCGTTGCGGGTTCGGGTCAGGTTGATTATCTATGACCGCGAATCTTCCAACAAAGCCATCAAGGATATCAAGGAGCAGGAAGTCTACATGGGTGAAATTCCCCTGATGACTGAGAACGGCACCTTTGTTATCAACGGTACCGAGCGCGTTATCGTGTCGCAGTTGCACCGCTCCCCGGGCGTGTTCTTCGACCACGACAAGGGTAAAACCCACTCGTCCGGTAAATTGCTCTATTCGGCAAGGGTTATTCCCTACCGTGGTTCCTGGCTCGATTTCGAGTTCGACCCCAAGGATCTGGTATTTGTCCGGATCGATCGCCGACGCAAGCTTCCGGCCACGGTACTGTTGCGCGCCCTGGGTTACACCTCCCAGGAAATGCTGGAAATGTTTTTCGAAATCAATACGTTTACCGCCGGCGCGGAGGGGACATTTACCCTTGACCTGGTTCCGTCGAGGATGCGTGGTGAAATTGCCGCCTTTGACATCGAAGGTGATGGCAAAGTGCTCGTTGAGGAAGGGCGTCGGATAACGGCTCGCCATATTCGCCAAATGGAAAAGGCCGGGCTTAAAACCCTGAAGGTCGGCGTAGATTATATGCTGGGGCGCTCCCTGGCCAAAGATGTCCCGGATCCCGAAACCGGCGAGGTGTTGTTCGAATGTAATACCGAGCTGACCCAGGAAGTGATGGATGAACTGGCGGAAAAGGGCATCGTGAAAATCGAAACGCTCTACGTCAATGACCTGGATTGCGGCCCGTTCATATCCGAGACGCTGCGTTCGGATATTACGCGCACCCCCCTCGAAGCGCTGGTAGAAATTTATCGCATGATGCGCCCTGGCGAGCCGCCCACCAAGGAGGCCGCGGAGAACCTGTTTGGCAATATGTTTTTTTCCATGGAACGCTACGATTTATCAGCCGTCGGTCGCATGAAGTTTAATCGCCGCCTCGGGCGAGAAGAAGTGACTGGGGAAGGTACGCTGGCGAAAGAAGACATCGTTGACGTGCTCAAGGCCCTGGTGGATATTCGTAACGGCAAGGGCGTGGTGGACGATATCGACCATCTCGGTAACCGGCGCGTGCGCTCGGTGGGCGAGATGGCGGAAAATCAATTTCGCGTTGGTGTGGTTCGCGTCGAGCGAGCGGTCAAGGAGCGGCTGTCCATGGCAGAGAGTGAGGGCTTGATGCCCCAGGACCTGATCAACGCCAAGCCGGTAGCCGCCGCGGTAAAAGAGTTTTTCGGTTCCAGCCAGCTATCGCAGTTTATGGACCAGAACAACCCTTTGTCCGAGGTTACGCACAAACGCCGGGTATCGGCGCTCGGGCCGGGTGGCCTGACCCGTGAACGTGCCGGCTTTGAGGTGCGTGACGTGCATCCGACCCATTACGGCCGGGTATGCCCGATCGAAACCCCGGAGGGCCCGAATATCGGCTTGATCAACTCGCTGTCTATCTATGCGCGGGCGAATTCCTACGGGTTCCTCGAGAGTCCCTACCGCAAGGTTGTGGACAGCAAGCTTACCGACGATTTCGAGTACCTCTCGGCCATCAACGAGAGCGAATATGTTATCGCCCAGGCATCCGCCGGTGTCGACGACAAGGATTGCCTGTCCGAGGACCTGGTCGCCGTTCGGCACATGAACGAATTCACCGTCAGGGCGCCTGACGAAGTGGATTTTATGGATGTATCGGCGAAGCAGGTGGTATCCGTTGCCGCCGCCTTGATTCCTTTTCTCGAGCACGACGATGCCAACCGTGCGCTGATGGGTTCCAACATGCAGCGCCAGGCAGTGCCCACGCTGACCGCGCAAAAGCCCCTGGTCGGTACCGGCATCGAGCGTACGGTTGCGCGGGATTCCGGTGTGTGCGTGGTGGCATCCCGTAGTGGCATTGTCGATAGCGTCGATGCGGCCCGTATTGTTATCCGGGTCAACGAAGATGAAATCGGCGAAGGTACCGGGGTCGATATCTACAACCTGGTGAAATATACCCGTTCCAACCAGAATACCTGTATCAACCAGCGCTCCGTGGTGAAGAAGGGCGATGTCATCGCCCGCGACGATATTCTCGCCGATGGCCCATCTGTCGATCTGGGTGAACTGGCCCTGGGACAGAATATGCGCATCGCGTTTATGCCCTGGAATGGTTACAACTTCGAGGACTCGATCCTGGTTTCCGAGCGTGTGGTGAAGGAGGATCGATTTACCACCATCCATATCCAGGAGCTTACCTGTATCGCTCGCGATACCAAGCTGGGTTCGGAAGAAATCACCGCCGATATTCCCAATGTCGGCGAGACAGCCCTGAGCAAGTTGGATGAGTCCGGTATCGTCTATATCGGCGCCGAGGTCAACGCCGGCGACATCCTGGTTGGCAAGGTGACGCCCAAGGGTGAGACCCAGCTGACCCCGGAAGAAAAGCTGCTCCGGGCGATCTTCGGGGAGAAGGCATCGGACGTCAAGGATACTTCCCAGCGGGTGCCGACCAGCACCAAGGGTACAGTCATCGATGTACAGGTGTTTACCCGCGACGGTTTGAAAAAGGACCAGCGCGCGCTGGAAATCGAGAAAATGCAGCTGGACCAGTTCCGCAAGGATCTCGAGGAGGAGTACCGTATCGTCGAGTCCGCCGCCTTTGACCGCCTGCGCGGCGTATTGACCGGCCAGACGGTTACCGCGGGGCCCGGGCTGAAAAAAGGCAGCAAGGTGACCACCGCAGAACTCGATGGCCTCGAGCGCAGCGACTGGTTCAAAATGCGTTTCTCCGAAGACAAGCACAACGATCTGCTGGAACTGACAGAGCACAACCTGGAGGAGCTGCGCAAGAACCTCGACGAGCGTTTCGAGGACAAGCGACAGAAGCTGCAAAGTGGCGACGACCTGGCGCCGGGGGTACTCAAGATCGTCAAGGTCTACCTGGCGGTGAAGCGGCGGATTCAGCCCGGCGATAAAATGGCCGGCCGGCACGGAAACAAAGGTGTTATCTCGGTGATCATGCCGGAAGAGGACATGCCTTTCGACGATAACGGCGAGCCGGTGGATATCGTGCTCAACCCGCTGGGGGTTCCCTCGCGGATGAATGTGGGCCAGGTTCTCGAAACCCACCTCGGCCTTGCGGCCAAGGGTCTGGGTGAGAGGATAGACCAGATGATCCGCGAGCAAAAAGCGGTGTCAAAAGTGCGCGAATTCCTCGATAAGATTTACAGCTTCGGGGAGAGCGACGAGGTCCAGGAACTGAGCGGCCTGAGCGATGGCGAGGTCATGGAACTGGCCAACAATCTGCGCGACGGTGTTCCCATGGCAACCCCGGTATTTGACGGGGCCAGTGAGCCCGAGATCAAGGCTCTGCTTAAGCTCGCCGGTTACAAGCATGCCGACGGCAGTGCCAATACCACCGGTCAACTCAAGCTGTACGACGGACGCACCGGGGAGGGCTTCGAGCGCCCGGTGACGGTTGGCTATATGTATATGCTCAAGCTCAACCACCTGATCGACGACAAAATGCATGCGCGTTCAACCGGATCCTATAGCCTGGTTACCCAGCAACCGCTGGGTGGTAAGGCGCAGTTCGGTGGCCAGCGCTTTGGTGAGATGGAGGTCTGGGCGCTGGAAGCCTACGGCGCGGCCTATACCTTGCAGGAGATGCTCACCGTCAAGTCCGACGATGTCAACGGTCGAACCAAGATGTACAAGAATATCGTCGATGACGATCATCGTATGGAGCCTGGAATGCCGGAATCTTTCAATGTATTAGTGAAGGAAATCCGCTCACTGGGTATCGATATCGAGTTGGAAAGCGACTAGAGCGTCAGTCGACTGTAACGCATTAGCTGGCCGGGTGCCCCGCACCCGGCCCGAGAAACATCGAGCGGAGGAAGTGCCTTGAAAGACTTACTTAACTTACTCAAGTCCCAGGGACAAACCGAGGAATTTGATGCCATCCGAATTGGACTGGCGTCACCGGAATTGATCCGGTCCTGGTCTTATGGCGAGGTCAAAAAACCGGAAACCATCAACTACCGTACGTTCAAGCCGGAACGGGACGGTTTGTTTTGTGCCAAGATATTTGGCCCGGTCAAGGACTATGAATGTCTTTGCGGCAAGTACAAACGGCTCAAGCACCGTGGCGTTATTTGTGAAAAGTGTGGCGTGGAAGTGGCCTTGTCCAAGGTCCGCCGCGAGCGCATGGGCCATATCGAGCTGGCCAGCCCGGTTGCCCATATCTGGTTCCTGAAGTCCTTGCCCAGCCGCATCGGTTTACTGCTGGATATGACCCTGCGGGATATCGAGCGGATCCTGTACTTTGAATCCTATGTCATCACCGATCCCGGTATGACCACGCTGTCGCTGGGAGACCTGCTCACCGACGACGAGTACTACACGGCGATGGAAGAGTTTGGCGATGAGTTTGTCGCTAAAATGGGCGCGGAAGCGATCAGCGATTTGCTCAACAATATTCATCTCGAGGAGGAGATCCTGCGGATTCGCGAAGAGATCCCGCAGACCAACTCCGAGACCAAGATTAAAAAGCTGTCCAAGCGCGTTAAGTTGATGGAGGCATTCGTCAACTCCGGTAACGATCCCCAGTGGATGATCCTTACCGTGTTGCCGGTATTGCCACCGGATTTGCGGCCACTGGTCGCCCTGGACGGAGGGCGTTTTGCCACCTCCGACCTGAACGATCTGTATCGGCGGGTCATCAACCGCAACAACCGCCTGAAGCGCCTGCTCGACCTCAATGCGCCGGATATCATCGTGCGCAATGAAAAGCGCATGTTGCAGGAGTCCGTGGATGCACTGCTGGACAACGGTCGCCGTGGTCGGGCTATTACCGGCTCCAACAAGCGGCCGCTGAAATCCCTGGCGGATATGATCAAGGGCAAGCAGGGCCGCTTCCGTCAGAACCTGCTCGGCAAGCGGGTCGATTACTCCGGGCGCTCGGTCATCGTGGTGGGGCCGACCCTCAGATTGCACCAGTGTGGCCTGCCCAAGAAAATGGCCCTGGAGCTATTCAAGCCGTTTATCTATAGCAAGCTCGAACACCGGGGTCTCGCCACAACCATTAAAGCCGCCAAGAAAATGGTCGAGCGTGAGCCGCCGGAGGTCTGGGATATCCTGGCGGGGGTTATCCGCGAGCACCCGGTTATGCTGAACCGGGCGCCGACCCTTCACCGATTGGGTATTCAGGCGTTTGAGCCCGTACTGATCGAGGGCAAGGCGATACAACTGCACCCCCTGGTTTGCGCGGCGTATAACGCCGACTTCGACGGCGACCAGATGGCGGTACACGTGCCGCTGACCCTGGAGGCGCAGTTGGAAGCCCGCGCCCTGATGATGTCGACCAATAATATTCTCTCCCCGGCAAATGGCGAACCGATCATCGTGCCGTCCCAGGACGTGGTGCTGGGGCTGTACTGGATGACCCGGGAGCGGGTCAATGCCCAGGGTGAGGGCATGGTGTTTTCCGATACCAAAGAGGTATCGCGGGCCTATGGCGCCGGTAAGGTGCACTTGCAGGCTCGTATCAGGGTGCGTATTACCGAGGTCGAGCTGGGCCCGGAGGGCGAACGCCAGCCCAAAACCACCCTGGCAGCGACGACCGTCGGTCGCGCCCTGCTCTGGGAGATCGTGCCGGAAGGCCTGCCGTTCAGCCTGATCGATCTGAATATGGGTAAAAAGGCCATCTCCCATGCGCTCAATGAGTGTTATAGGAATGTGGGCCTGAAGGCCACGGTCATTTTTGCCGACCAGTTGATGTATACCGGTTTTGAGTATTCCACTCGCTCCGGCGCCTCGATCGGCGTCAATGACTTCGTCATTCCCGATGCCAAGAAGAAGATCATCGACAATGCCGAAGGTGAGGTGAAGGAGATCGAGGAACAGTTCGCCTCCGGACTGGTAACCCAGGGTGAGAAGTACAATAAGGTCATCGACATCTGGTCACGGGCCAACGACCTGGTTTCCAAATCCATGATGGACGGTCTGTCGAAGGAGACGGTTAAAAACCGCAAGGGCGAGGATGAGGAGCAGGATTCCTTCAACTCGGTCTATATCTACGCGGATTCCGGCGCTCGTGGTTCCCCCGCCCAGATCCGGCAGCTGGCCGGTATGCGGGGCCTGATGGCCAAGCCCGACGGCTCTATCATCGAGACGCCGATTACGGCGAATTTCCGCGAGGGTCTTAACGTACTGCAGTACTTTATTTCCACCCACGGCGCCCGTAAAGGATTGGCCGATACCGCACTGAAAACAGCGAACTCGGGTTATCTCACACGTCGCCTGGTCGATGTCGCCCAGGATCTCGTGGTCACTGAAATCGACTGTGGCACCGATGAAGGCATGACCATGACGCCGGTTATCGAGGGCGGGGATATCATAGAGTCCCTGGGTGATCGAGTGCTCGGCCGCATGGTGGCGCTGGATGTGTTCAAGCCCGGTAGCAACGAGATCGCCGTATCGGCGGGCACCATGCTCGACGAGGCCTGGATCGAGCAGCTGGAGCGCATGGGTATCGATGAAATCATCGTGCGCTCGGTCATTACCTGTAAAACCCGCTATGGTGTTTGCACCATGTGCTACGGTCGCGACCTGGCCCGGGGCCATGTCATCAACCCGGGTGAGGCGGTCGGCGTTATTGCCGCCCAGTCCATTGGCGAGCCGGGTACTCAGCTGACCATGCGTACGTTCCATATCGGTGGAGCCGCTTCCCGATCAACTGCCGCCGATAATATCCAGGTCAAGCAAGACGGCCAGGTACGGTTGCATAACGTCAAGGTGATCGCCAAGGATGATGGCCAGTTTATCACCACCTCCCGCTCCGGCGAGATCGCGGTGGCCGATGCCAACGGTCGCGAGCGAGAGCGCTACAAGCTGCCCTACGGCGCGATTATCAAGGTAAAAGATCACGCCCAGGTCGTGGGTGGTGACATCGTCGCCACCTGGGATCCCCATACGCACCCGATCATTACCGAGGTTGCCGGTAAGGCGCGCTTCAGTTCGATGGAAGAGGGCATTACCGTTCGCTACAAGACCGATGATTTGACGGGGCTGCGCTCCATCGAAATTATCGATCCGGCGGAGCGACCGGTGGCGGGCAAGGACCTGCGTCCGGCGATTGGCCTGGTGGATGAGGACGGTGCGGATTTGACCATTCCCGGGACCAATGTGCCCGCACACTACTTCCTGCCGGCGGATGCCATCCTGTCGCTGGAAGACGGCAGTTCGATCAGTACCGGTGACATCATTGCGCGGATACCCCAGGAGGGCTCAAAGACCCGTGATATCACTGGTGGTTTGCCCCGGGTTGCCGATCTGTTTGAAGCACGCAAGCCGAAGGAGCCCGCGATACTGGCGGAGATTACCGGCACCGTCAGCTTCGGCAAGGAGACCAAGGGCAAGCGTCGCCTGGTGATAACACCCCACGACGGCAAGCCACTGGCCGACGGCAAGGATCATTACGAATTGCTGATACCGAAATGGCGCAGTCTCACGGTATTCGAAGGTGAGACCGTGGAGAAGGGAGAGGTGGTTTCCGAGGGGGCGCTCAGTTCCCACGATATCCTGCGTCTGAAGGGCGTCGACGAGCTCGCCAAGTATATCGTCAATGAAATCCAGGACGTGTACCGCCTGCAGGGTGTGCGCATCAATGACAAGCATGCCGAGGTCATTGTGCGGCAGATGTTGCGCAAGGTGGATATCACCGATCCGGGCGATTCCACCATGATCCGCGGTGAGCAAATGGAGTATGTCGCGGTACTCGAGGAGAATGAGCGCCTGGAGGCCGAAAACCAGTTGCCCATCAAATACGATCGCGTGCTACTGGGTATCACCAAGGCATCCCTGGCGACGGAAAGCTTTATCTCGGCGGCCTCCTTCCAGGAGACGACCCGGGTGCTCACGGAAGCGGCCGTCACCGGCAAGCGCGACGAGCTACGGGGCCTGAAGGAAAACGTGGTGGTGGGACGTCTGATTCCCGCCGGCACCGGCTTGACCTATCACAACGAGCGTCGTCGCAAGCGCATGGAGGATACCGCGCGCAAGGAAGGGGCATCGGCCAGTGAGGTCGAGGCCGCATTGTTCGAGGCCTTGAAAAACGAGGCGACTGACAGCGCTGACGAGACCAGTTTCTGATCCTCGCAACGCAGCGCGCCATCTGGTGGTGCGTTGCTTGACGAGGGGTGTGCTGATCTATAAAATGCGCCATCCTTTTTCAGGGTGTGCCGGACGCTGTGGCGGTTCCGCTCACCCGACCTGATTTATCTGGAGTCTATACCATGGCAACGATCAACCAATTGGTTCGTAAGCCGAGAAAACGCAAGCTGGCCAAGAGCGCGGTACCGGCACTGCAGGCCTGTCCGCAGCGACGTGGAGTCTGTACCCGGGTCTATACCACGACCCCTAAAAAGCCCAATTCAGCGCTGCGCAAGGTTTGTCGTGTGCGCCTGACCAATGGCTTCGAGGTGAGTTCCTATATCGGCGGCGAAGGCCATAACCTGCAGGAGCACAGCGTGGTCCTGATTCGTGGCGGCAGGGTCAAGGATTTGCCCGGTGTGCGCTATCACACGGTTCGCGGCACCCTCGATACCAGCGGCGTCAGTGATCGCAGACAGGGTCGGTCCAAGTACGGCACCAAGCGGCCCAAGGGCTAAACCCGCCGCCTGTTATTGAAGGCAAATATTAAGGCAAATATTGAAGACAAAATATTGAAGTAGTACACAGCTACATACACATCAACCTCAAGTAAGGCCGGGTCGCGGTCGCCAGGTGGCGCCTTCGAGTACCCGGATTACCCTGAATAGAAGGACTACGTTATGCCAAGAAGACGCGTTGTCGCCAAGCGTGAAATTCTGCCCGATCCCAAATTCGGCAATGTCACCCTCGCAAAATTTGTCAACCATGTCATGGTCAGCGGCAAGAAAGCCCTCTCCGAGCGTATCGTTTACGGCGCTCTGGAGGTAGTGGCGGAGCGCAGCAAAAAGGATCCGGTCGAGGTGTTCACCGAGGCGCTGGAAAACATCGCGCCCATGGTGGAGGTAAAATCCCGCCGTGTCGGCGGTGCAACCTACCAGGTGCCGGTCGAGGTTCGCCCTTCACGTCGCCAGGCGCTTGCCATGCGTTGGCTGGTGGAGTATTCACGTAACCGCAGCGAGAAGAGCATGCCCATGCGGCTGGCGGGTGAAATCCTCGATGCATCCCAGGGCAAGGGCGCCGCGGTTAAAAAGCGCGAAGATGTGCATCGCATGGCCGATGCCAACAAGGCCTTTTCTCACTACCGCTTCTAGAATCACCAGCTTTTCCAGAACCACTGACGCAGATTATCCGGAGAAATTACTGTGGCGCGCATAACCCCCATTTCCCGCTATCGCAATATCGGTATCGTAGCCCACGTGGACGCGGGTAAAACCACGACCACGGAGCGGGTGCTGTTTTACACCGGTCTTTCCCACAAAATAGGGGAGGTGCACGATGGCGCCGCGACCATGGACTGGATGGAGCAAGAGCAGGAGCGGGGTATTACCATTACCTCGGCGGCGACGACCTGTTTCTGGCAGGGCATGGAGCAGCAATTCGACCAGCATCGTGTCAATATCATCGATACCCCCGGGCACGTCGATTTCACCATCGAAGTCGAACGCTCCCTGCGAGTGTTGGACGGAGCTGTGGTGGTATTGTGTGGCTCGTCCGGTGTGCAACCACAGACCGAAACCGTATGGCGTCAGGCCAACAAGTACGAAGTGCCCCGCATGGTGTTCGTCAACAAGATGGACCGTGCCGGAGCGGACTTCGAGATGGTCGTTAGCCAGTTGAAGGAGCGCCTGGGCGCCAATCCGGTGCCGATCCAGATGGCAATCGGTGCCGAGGAAGAATTCCTCGGCGTTGTCGACCTGGTCAAGAGCAAGGCCATCCTGTGGAATGAAGCGGATCAGGGGATGAGCTTTGAGTATGGCGATATTCCAGCCGACATTGCGGATAAGTGCGCGGAAATGCGTGAATACATGGTCGAGGCGGCCGCCGAGGCCACTGATGAGTTGATGGAAAAATACCTCGAGGGCGGTGAGCTCAGCGAGGAAGAGATCAAGGCCGGCCTGCGACTGCGCACCCTGGCCAGCGAGATCGTACCCGTCCTGTGTGGCTCGGCGTTCAAGAACAAGGGCGTGCAAGCGGTACTGGATGCGGTTATCGAGTACTTGCCGGCGCCCACCGAGGTCAAGCCCATCGAGGGCACCCTCGAGGACGAGGAAACCGTCGAGACGCGGCCGGCCGACGACAACGCGCCCTTTGCCGCGCTGGCGTTCAAGATTGCCACCGACCCATTTGTCGGTACCCTGACGTTCTTTCGTGTGTATTCGGGTACGCTGCAAAGCGGCACCGCGTTGTACAACTCGGTGAAACAGAAAAAGGAGCGCATCGGCAGAATGGTGCAGATGCACGCCAATGACCGCCAGGAGATCAAGGAAGTACTGGCCGGCGATATCGCCGCGGCGGTCGGCCTCAAGGACGTTACCACCGGTGACACACTCTGTTCCCTCGACGACATCATCGTACTGGAGCGCATGGAGTTCCCGGAGCCGGTCATCTCCGTTGCGGTTGAGCCCAAGTCCAAGCCGGACCAGGAAAAGATGGGTATTGCCCTGGGTAAACTGGCCCAGGAGGATCCCTCTTTCCGGGTTAAAACCGATGAGGAATCCGGGCAGACGATTATCTCCGGCATGGGCGAGCTACACCTGGATATACTGGTAGACCGTATGCGCCGCGAATTCAGCGTCGAGGCCAACATCGGCAAGCCCCAGGTGGCCTATCGTGAGGCTATTCGCAACACCACTGAGATAGAGGGCAAATTCGTCCGTCAGTCGGGTGGTCGAGGCCAGTATGGGCATGTCTGGATCAGGTTTGAGCCCGCCGAAGAGGCGGGAGCCGAGGGCCTGGAGTTCGTCAACGAAATCGTTGGTGGCACGGTACCCAGGGAGTATATCCCGGCGGTGCAGAAGGGCATTCAGGAGCAGATGCAAAATGGCGTTCTGGCGGGCTATCCGCTGCTGGGTTTGAAGGCCACCTTGTATGATGGCTCCTTCCACGACGTCGATTCCAACGAAATGGCGTTTAAGATTGCCGCCAGCATGGCGACCAAGAAACTGTCCAGCGAGGGCGGGGCGGTTCTGTTGGAGCCGATTATGAAAGTCGAGGTGGTCACGCCCGAGGTAAATATGGGTGATGTCGTCGGCGATTTGAACCGTCGACGTGGCCTGATCGCGGGGATGGAAGAAAACGCCATGGGTAAGGTGATTAATGCCGACGTGCCGTTGGCGGAAATGTTCGGCTATGCCACCGATTTGCGCTCGGCCACCCAGGGCCGTGCGACCTACACCATGGAATTCTCTAAATACGCCGAGGCGCCGAATAATATCGCCGAGGAAATCATCGCCAAGACCAGGGTTAATTGATAAACAACGCTGCCAGGGGAATTTGAAAATGGCTAAAGAAAAATTTGAACGCACGAAACCCCACGTAAACGTCGGCACGATAGGTCACGTCGACCACGGCAAGACGACGCTGACGGCGGCCCTGACACGGGTGTGCGCCGAGGTAT